>JBIKOQ010000079.1:0-6454 GCA_044357955.1 Burkholderiaceae bacterium
CTCGCCGTCCGCTCAAAAATTGACAGCGAAGTCAGTTCAGTCGATCAGTCGCTCGCATCGGCTTCTGGCCCCGCCCTGAAGGTTAGACGCGCCTCAACGGAGTTCAATGTGCGTTCGGGTCAGACACTGGTTTTAGGTGGATTTCTTTCTCGTGAACGAACGCGTGATAAAGAGGGTCTGCCCGGTCTCTCAGAAATTCCTGTCTTGGGAGGGTTGTTTGGCGTTCATCGGGATCATTATCGAGAGACTGAGTTGGCCATATTTGTGACACCTGTCGTCGTCAATGCGGAACATCCAGGGATGACGCAACGTGTTGATCATGCGGCGATGGTGTTAGAGCACGAATTTGGGACTTCTCCCAGGATCAACACTCCAGTGATGGCAACGCAAGAGCAACCAAGCTGGCATCACAAACAGTCCTCGTATTCGCAATGGGACGCCAATGAGCCGGTGATAGATCAATGGAGCATATCTGAATGATGGATTTACTGATTGTTTACGAAGATGGGCGTCGCGAAAGAATGCAACACGCAGTCCCCTTCGTCTTGGGTCGTGGCATTGAATGCGAGGCGCGTGTGCCACACTGGCGTGTTGCGCGTCGCCATTTGCGTGTCACCAAGAGCACGGATGGATATCAGGTCGAAGATCTTGGCTCTTTGTATGGGACCAGAGTGAATGGACGGAAATTTTCTCTACATAGCCCCGTGATGGAAAGCGACGAATTTGTCGTGGGTCCTTGTCTGATCCGCCTTTTTCCTTCTGCGCGCACGCCCAATCGCACGACCAATCATTCAGCGCATGAGACTGTCCAAGCAGTGTGCGCACCAGACGTCACAGTCACCCCGCAACAATCACCGATATCGAGTAAAGATTTTCGCGATATCAGGAGAGAGTTACATGCCGGACTGCTCAAAGCTTTTGACTTGAGACGCAATGATATTGCGGCTTTATCTGAACATGCGCTCAGAGAGCAGGCCACACAATGTGTCTCATTGTTGCTCGACGAACAGTTGAATCCTCTCGTCGGCTCACAAAGGCTTGCGTTAATCGATCTTGTGGTGGATGAAGCAATCGGCTTGGGTGTGCTTGAGCCTATGCTCGCAGACCCGCTGATTACAGAAATTATGGTGAACCGCTTTGATGAAATTTACATCGAACGTTTTGGACGAATTGAGCCAAGTCACGCGCAGTTTAGTGGTGAGCAAGCCGTGCGAGGGGTGATCGAGCGTATTGTTTTTCCGCTCGGTCGAAGGCTGGACGATGCCTCGCCGATGGTAGATGCGCGGTTGCGTGATGGCTCAAGGATCAATGCCGTCATTCCTCCTGTGGCAATGCGAGGTGCAAGCATGACGATTCGTAAATTTACCAAAAAGGGGATTGATTTAGAGGACCTCGTTAAAAATAAAACCCTTAGCGTCGAACTCGCGCAATTTTTAAGTCTATGTGTTCGTCAAAAGATGAATATTCTTGTCTCGGGAGGAACGGGTTCTGGCAAGACGACCTTGTTGAATGTTTTAGCGAGTTGCGTTCCGACAGATCAGCGCATTGTCACGATCGAGGATTCAGCCGAGCTACAGATTCATCATCCGCATGTGATGGCGCTCGAAGCGCGACCTGAAAATGCAGAGGGTCGTGGAGCGATCAGCTTACGCGCGCTTGTCAGAAACGCACTCCGAATGCGACCCGACCGCATTGTCGTGGGCGAGGTCAGGGGACCAGAGGCGATCGATATGTTGGCTGCAATGAATACTGGACATGAAGGATCTCTGACTACGTTACATGCCAACACGCCCCGAGATGCACTTTCCAGGTTAGAAACCATGATTTTGTCCGCGAACGCAGGTCTTCCCCTCAATGCCATACGAGAACAAATGGGTTCGGCGATTCATTTGATCATTCAGCAAGCGCGTCTTTCGGATGGAAGGCGAGTGATTCACGATGTCGCCGAAGTCGTTGGTTTGGAGTCGGGTTGTATTCAAATGCAGACATTGGTGGCTTTTGATCGTCAGCGTGGTTTGGCGATTCCCCAAGGACTGATTCCGCCATGTTTTGAACATTGGGGGTCCGAGGTCGATTCAAGCTTGTTGCATTGGTTCGCTTCAGCATGATTTATATCGGTTTGCTCTTTTCTTGCCTCTCTGTCGCCCTCGCTTGCTGGCTGATTCAATACCTTGCAAATATGGCATGGACGCGATATCGCAGTTCAGTCACAGAACATGCTCAAACGAGTTTGTCCGAATTGTTTGTATTTATCGATACGACACATTTGTGGCAGGCGTTATGTTGCCTCGCTTTTACGATGGGGCTAGCCGTGTGGTTTTTTAGCGGTAGTGTGGTGCTTGCGTTGGTATTGAGCGCAGTGACCCTCGTGTTACCTAGGATCATATTGACTGCGGCGCTGCACCGTCGAATGGAACGTTTTGATGCCCAATGGCCAGACGCACTGACAGCGATCGCGGGTGCCTTACGCTCTGGCGCGAGTATTGGTATTGCGCTTAAACACTATGTTGAAGATGCGCCCACGCCGATGTCGCAGGAACTGAGTTTAGTGTTGAGAGAACATCGGATGGGTTTGCCCTTCAATCAAGCTCTGGTGGCGCTCAACCAAAGAATGCCGACTGAAAGTGTAGAGTTAGTCACCACACTGTTGGCCGTGGGTCATGCGTCAGGCGGTTCGCTCGCGGATTTATTAGAGCGTCTTTCGGCAAACTTAAGGGCTCGGCAGCATGTCACTGGCAAGATTCAGGTTTTAACGGCGCAAGGAAAGATGCAAGCTTGGGTGATGGGTGCCTTGCCACTGTTGTTATTGGTGGCGTTGAGCTTCATTGATCCCGACTCGGTTCAATTAATGTTTTTGAGTCACATCGGTCAATGCATGTTGGGCGTTTTAGTGCTGCTTGAGGTGTTGGGGATTGTTTGGTTGCGTCGCATATTGACGATTGAAGTTTAACCATGGTCTATCTTGCAACAAGCTGCGCCGTTATAGCCGTTTTTTTATTCACGCTTGTGTTGTATGCGTGTGTAAAAAGCGCTTCTGTGCATTTGGACGGTATCGATGCAACGTCCTTCAGTCAGACAAAGGATCGCCATCTTTTATGGCGAGTTTCTAAAACCCTGGGTGATCCGTTTCAACCTGTGGTGACGTGGGGGCAGCGCAGAAGAATATCCATTCGCTTGGAACGCGCCGGCTTGAGTGATTGGACTTTTTCTCAAATCTATTTTTTGCAATGTGCTGCAGCCTTGCTGTGTTTGACGGTTGCACTATGGTATTTTTTGAATGCCCTGATCGCTTTACAGGTCATGGCATTGATCGCATTGATTGCTAGCGGTTGTTGCGGTTGGTGGATACCACTTTGGTGGTTAGTGCGTAGGCATCAGCGTCGACTTGATTCGATGCGTCGTCAATTCCCGTTTTTTCTAGATATGGTTGGACTCGGACTGGACGCCGGACTGAATCTTCAGGCCTCAGTTCAGCTTGCTCTGGAACATGTGGGTGAGGGGGCATTGCATCAAGAATGGTCAAAAATGCTTGCAGAGATGCGTGCAGGACAATCACGGACCCAAGCCTTACGCCAACTGAGTCAGAGGTTGCATCTACCAAGTATGCGACAGTTGATTTCTTCACTCATACAAGGGGAGTCAATGGGTTTCAGTTTGGGTCGCATTATTCAGGTCTATGCAGATCAGCAAAGAGCGCAGCGCTTGATGCAAGCTGAAAAACAAGCCTTACAAGCGCCAGTCAAAATGTTGTTTCCCATGGCGCTTTGTATTTTTCCTTGCACGTTTATCGTTTTGGGATTTCCCGTCGTTGTTCAGCTCATGGCGCTGCAATGAATATTATTAAAGCCAGTACCTGGCTGAGTCGTGCTGGAGGTCTCTTGGTGCGACCTTGTTTGCAACAAGACGAGGTGCTTTGGCTCACGCCCTGCAGCGCGATTCATACCTTTGGCATGCGCTATCCCATCGCTGTATTTTTTTTGGATCAGCAAGGTCAGGTGATTGACGTGCGCCCCAGCGTGATGCCCAATCGCATTGCTTGGTGCCGGCGCGCGCATTCTGTGTGTGAAATGTTGCCAATAAGGATTGATCAGACCGGGTTTGTTTCGTCGCTGCTTTCTGCAGGGATATTGTCAAAAACAGCGACGTAGCTGGTATAAAAACTACAGTACAACACCGAGGTTGCCACGACATTGAGCGGGACTTGGATCGTGGCAGCGGTCGAGGGAGAGAGGCCAACGAGTACCAGAATACTGACTAGGGTATCGATCCCTAAAAAAACGGCGAGCCAACATAGCCCGTAAACTAAAAATGCCCATTTGTTGCGCCAACAGGCGATCCAACTAAAAAAGAGTGCTTGGGTGATACGAATACCGTGCCATCCGACCAAGGCAGGGGCAAACCAAAAGATGGCCGCCATGACGACATACAGGATTGCGAAAATCACCATGGGTGTTCGCACAGCTTCCATTAAAGGCAATAAGTCATTGGTTTTTTCTAGATTTCTAAGCGCCTCAGTGACCTCACCTGAAAAGGGCATAAAAACTGCCAAGCCAAGTAGCAGGCAAAACACGACGTAGAGACCACCCATCCCTAAAAGTCGACGAAACACCAAAGGTTGACGAAGGGGTTCAATCCACGTACCAAGCAATATCCGATGTCCCTCTGTAGCATGCCGCCCCGCAGAGAGTGAAAGCAGGGTTGCTGTGGGCATCAGGACAATAAAAAAAATGGGGCCTATTGGAGGGGTGATCGTGGCGATCATCAGCAGCAAGCTCACGAACATCGCCCACGAAAAAAAGGCCAATGGTTGGCTTTTAAAAAGCGACCAGCCATCTCGAACCCACATCCATCCTGCCAGTGCTGGTAAAGGGACTGCTTGCATCAATATTCCTTGGGTAGCGCAGGAATTGCGCCGGTTGTTCTTTCAATCAATATGCGCTCAAAATGCCCGGGATCATGGGGCTTGAGGGTTTGTGCAGGTCGAGGAAGATAAAAGTCATAAAGCCTAGAGATACAGAAGCGTAAAGCCGCGCCTCTGAGCATGGCGGGCCAGACTTGCCTTTCGGCATCTGTAAAGGGACGAACCGCGGCATAAGCAGAGAGCCAAGATTCGAGGAGCTCTGGTTGCAAGACGCCATTCGAGTGCTCAATACACCAGTCATTGACGCTCACGGCCACGTCAAAAATCCAAGTATCGACGCCTGCAAAGTAAAAATCTATGAATCCTCCCATCACCGGAGCCTCATAGGTGCCCGCAAAAAGCACATTGTCGCGAAAAAGGTCGCAATGAGAGGGACCGCGAGGCAGTGACACATAGTCCGCTGTCAGGGCAAGCGCTTGTTGCTCAGCGAGGGCCGCTTTTAAGCGCTGAGCAAGGGATTGATTCAAAAACGGCAATACCGTGGGGGCTGTTTGTTCCCACCAAGCTAGTCCGCGTAAATTGGGCTGAGGAATGCCAAAGTCCTTGCCCGCGAGATGCGCGCGGGCGAGTGTCGAGCCAGAGATCGCACAGTGCAGGCGACTCGGCTTGACTTCAAAACTGCCGGGCAATTTGGAGACGATCGCTGCTGGCTTGCCATGCAGCGTAGAGAGTCTCTTACCATCCAGACGGGTTTGAGGTTGGGGGACAGGAATCGCCTGTTGAGCAAGGTGATTCATCAGCTCGATGTAAAAGGGTAACTGCTCAGCCTTTAACACCTCAAACACAGTTAATACATACTCTCCCTGGGATGTCGTCAGGAAAAAGTTACTGTTTTCAATACCTGCAGCGATGCCCTTGAGCGCAAGGAAGTCTCCGATGGCGTAATCAGCCAATAAAGCACGGGCATCATTTTCGCTGACTTGAGTAAATACTGCCATAGATGTAGGGTAGAGCGCATTAAGAGATCATTCCATTTTAGCAAGGATGACCTCGCCGGATTCCCCAATGGCCGATTTGTTTTTAAAGAATATGTTCTAAGGCATATAAAATGCGGGTTGTTTTGAATTGTCCGGTTTGGGCAGTTTCAAGTTTTAAAGTGACACATGTCCGCAATTGATAAAAACCTGATGACGGGGCAAGATGCCAGCGGTTGGAGGCTCAATGTCGCCCCCATGATCGATGTGACGGATCGCCACTGTCGTTTTTTTCACCGTTTGCTTGCACCGCGTGCGCGGCTTTACACGGAAATGATCACGACGGGCGCCTTGACGCATGGTGATATACACAGGCATTTGGACTTCAGTGAGCAAGAACATCCCGTCGCCTTGCAACTTGGCGGAAGCGAGCCCGAAGCGCTTGGCCGTGCGGCGCGTTTAGGCGAAAAGTGGGGCTATGACGAAATTAACCTCAATTGCGGCTGCCCGTCTGAGCGCGTCCAGAAAGGGTCTTTTGGTGCCTGTCTGATGGCAGAGCCAGTTTTGGTCGCTGACTGCGTCAAAGCCATGCAAGATGCCGTGGGTATTCCAATTACCG
>JBIKOQ010000080.1:0-6433 GCA_044357955.1 Burkholderiaceae bacterium
GCATGGTTGACGACTCACCCGCCGCCAATAGCGCGTTAGCTGCCGGGACCGTCCCTTTTGGCCTTGAGCGCTACCTCGATCGAGATGGTCGCCCCATTCTTGTTCGCCGTCAGGTCGTCTTGACAGGAGAAAACCTTCAAGATGCACAAGCGGGTCGCGATAGCCAAAGTCAGCAGCCTGCCGTCCATCTGACCTTGGACCCAAAAGGCGCCCGTATTTTCCGTGACGTGACGCGCGACAACGTCAACAAACGCATGGCGATCTTGTTGTTTGAAAAAGGCCGTGGCGAGGTTGTCACCGCACCCGTGATTCGCGCTGAAATTCCGGGTGGCCAAGTGCAAATCTCAGGCAGCATGACGGCCGAAGAGGCCGCGGACACCGCCTTGCTCTTGCGCGCTGGCTCATTGGCTGCCCCGATGGAAATCATCGAAGAACGCACCATTGGACCAAGTCTCGGTGCTGAAAATATCGAAAAGGGCTTTAACTCCACGCTCTATGGTTTTATTGGCATCGCAATTTTCATGGTGATTTACTACCACCTGTTTGGTGCCTTCTCCACCGTTGGTCTAGCCCTCAACGTCGTATTGCTGCTTGCATTGCTGTCCATGCTGCAGGCCACCTTGACCTTGCCGGGCATTGCCGCGATTGCGCTGACCCTAGGGATGGCGATTGACTCCAACGTGCTGATCAATGAGCGAATACGAGAGGAGTTACGTAACGGAGAATCGCCGCAAAACGCGATCAATCTCGGTTTTGATCGCGCCTGGGGCACGATTATTGACTCCAACTTAACCACACTGATCGTCGGCGTCGCCCTGTTGGTGTTTGGTTCGGGTCCGGTACGAGGTTTTGCGGTCGTCCACTGCTTGGGTATTCTGACTTCCATGTTCTCGGCGGTCGTAGGCGTACGTGCGCTTGCCAACCTCTGGTACGGACACAAGAAAAAACTCCAGTCGATCTCTATCGGCACTGTCTGGAAGGCTAAGGACTGATCATGGAAATCTTTCGAATCAAAGGCACGATCCCTTTTATGCGGCATTCGCTGGTGCTTAACATCATCAGCGTGCTTTTCTTTGTCGCGGCCGTATTTTTCATCATTACACGCGGCTTTCACTTGTCCATCGAATTTACGGGTGGCACGGTCATGGAGGTGAGCTTTACACAGGCTGCACCCGTTGACCAGATCCGAAGCTCAATCTCAGGCCTAGGCTACACAGACTTTCAAGTCCAAAACTTCGGCACTTCCCGTGATGTGATGATTCGTTTGCCCCTGGCCGCAGGACAAAGCTCTAGCGTTCAAAGCGAAGCCGTGATGAATGCTCTAAAACTAAAAGATCCAAACGTCGAACTTCGTCGCGTCGAGTTTGTCGGCCCGCAAGTCGGTCGTGAGCTTGTGGAAAACGGCTTGCTCGCCTTGTTGTTTGTCGTCATAGGCATTACGCTCTATCTCGCCATTCGCTTTGAATGGAAGTTCGCTATTGCAGGCGTGTTGGCTAACTTGCATGACGTGGTGATTATTCTCGGTTTCTTCGCGTTTTTTGGCTGGGAGTTTTCGCTCGCTGTCCTAGCGGGCGTGTTGGCAGTCCTTGGCTACTCGGTCAACGAATCGGTCGTGATCATGGATCGTATCCGTGAAAACTTCCGCAAACATCGTGATGCCTCCGTTACTGAAGTCATTGACAGCGCCATTACTGACACGATTTCTCGTACCATCATTACCCACGGCTCAACCCAAATGATGGTGCTGACCATGCTAATTTTTGGTGGTCCAACGCTGCATTACTTTGCGTTAGCACTGACCATCGGCATTTGGTTCGGCATTTACTCTTCCGTGTTTGTCGGCGCATCGATTGCGATGTGGCTCGGCGTCAAGCGCGAGGACATGATCAAGCCGATCAAAAAGCAAGATGAGATCGAAGAGACATATCAGGAGTAAAACACTGATTAGTCCTCATAGAATGGGCGCGCAAGCGCCCATTTTTTCTTCAGCACGGTAAACTACGCCTTTACTTTCAATTTTGCCCACGGGATCAACACCCGCTCCGGCGCCATCATGCAAAAAACAGATAATCCAAAGAAAGTATTCATCCGCACCTTTGGCTGCCAGATGAACGAGTACGACTCCGACAAAATGCTTGATGTCCTGGGACAGGAGCGTGGTGTTGTGGTCACGCAAAACCCTGAAGACGCTGACGTCATTTTGTTCAACACCTGTTCCGTTCGAGAAAAAGCGCAGGAAAAGGTTTTTTCCGATTTAGGTCGTATCAAGCACCTCAAAGCACTCAATCCAGATCTCGTGATCGGTGTAGGTGGTTGCGTCGCCAGCCAAGAGGGCTCGGCGATCGTCGATCGTGCGCCTTATGTCGATGTCGTCTTTGGACCGCAGACCTTACATCGCTTGCCTGAGTTGATCGCTCGCCGACGCTCCGAAGGTCGTTCGCAAGTCGATATCAGTTTTCCTGAGATCGAAAAATTCGATGCGATGCCGCCCGCCCGTGTCGAGGGCGCGACAGCCTTTGTTTCGATCATGGAAGGGTGCAGCAAATATTGCAGTTTCTGTGTCGTGCCCTACACGCGTGGCGAAGAAATCTCACGCCCCTTTGAAGATGTGTTGACCGAAGTCGCCGACTTGGCTGATCAAGGTGTCAAAGAAGTCACCCTGCTTGGACAAAACGTCAACGCATATCGCGGTCGTATGAGTGCAGACACCCATGCCGAGATTGCCGACTTTGCCACACTCCTCGAGTATGTCCATGAGATCCCAGGCATTGAACGCATTCGCTACACCACCTCGCACCCCAAGGAGATGACTACCCGCATGACCGAGGTGTACGCACGCCTACCGAAGCTTGTGTCCTTTCTCCACCTGCCTGTGCAAGCCGGAAGCGATCGCATCCTTGCCGCCATGAAACGCGGCTACACTGCGATCGAATTCAAATCTGTCGTACGTAAATTGCGTGCTGCACGTCCTGGACTGACGCTGTCCTCTGATTTCATCGTTGGGTTTCCTGGCGAAACCGAAGAGGACTTCGAAAAGACCATGAAGCTGATTGAGGAAGTCGGTTTCGACACCTCCTTTTCCTTTGTTTACTCACGCCGTCCTGGCACACCCGCCGCGGACCTCACCGACGATACTCCGCAAACGGTCAAGCTTCAGCGCTTGCAACGCCTGCAAGCACGCATCAACGAGCAAGCGCATACGATCGCCCGCAGCATGGTCGGTTCAACGCAGCGCATCCTCGTTGAGGGCCCTTCCACGCGTGACCCCAACGAGCTCAGCGGTCGTACCGAAAACAACCGTATCGTCAATTTTCCCGGACATCCCCGGCTGATTGGTCAGATGATCGATGTCGTGATTACGGATGCGATGACCAACACGTTTAGGGGTCGCGTCGCGGTTCAAGATGAGGTCACACAATGAGTCGCCCACCCGTTAAGACCTCCTCGCGAGCCCGTCCCCTGCCCGTCAAAATGACACTTGAGGGCAGTAACCAACAGCTGGCCAACCTGTGCGGCCCCCTAGATGTCAATTTGCGACAAATCGCTGACGGTCTCGACCTCGAGCTCACCCGTCAAGGCAACAAGCTGACGATCCGTGGCGCGCATGCTGAAGCCGCAAGCAAAATGCTGTTCGCGCTTCATGACCGTGCTGCGCAACAAGCCTTGTCTGTTGATGACATTCAGCTTGGCTTAGTTGAGATTGGCGTGGGTCGCTCCATCACCCCTACCATGCCCGCCTTCGATCCAAGCGAATTTCCACCGCTCGATGACGAGAGCGGTACCATCGCCTTGCGCACGCGTCGTAGTGATTTGCGTCCTCGCACCCCTAGACAGCGAGACTATCTCAACAACATCCTCAAGCATGACATCACCTTTGGCGTAGGTCCCGCCGGGACAGGTAAAACCTGGCTGGCTGTGGCGTGCGCAATCGATGCGATGGAGCGCGATACCGTTCAGCGCATCGTACTGACACGACCCGCTGTCGAAGCGGGCGAACGTCTGGGTTTTCTTCCCGGTGATCTCGCTCAGAAGGTCGATCCCTATTTACGCCCACTCTACGATGCACTCTACGACTTGATGGGTTTTGAGCGCGTGCAACGTTTATTTGAAAAACAAACTATCGAAATCGCACCGTTAGCCTATATGCGAGGTCGTACCCTGAACCATGCGTTTGTCATTTTGGACGAAGCGCAAAACACGACCCCCGAACAGATGAAAATGTTTTTGACGCGCATCGGGTTTGGCAGCAAAGCCGTCATCACGGGTGACCCCTCGCAGGTTGATTTGCCCAAAGGTCATAAAAGCGGTCTTGCGCATGCAGTCAAAGTACTCGAGGATATCAAAGGCATCGCCGTCACCAAATTTACCAGTCGCGATGTCGTACGACATCCTTTGGTAGCGCGCATCGTCGACGCATATGAACAAGCCGAACAAAACGCCAGCTGAGCTGTCCCTCACCATTCATTACGCAGTCGAGGCGCCAACACTGCCTCGCTGGAAAATACGTCGTTGGGTCGAACGCGCCATGCTCGCAGCCCAACAAGATGGCAAAATTTCTTTTAACCGCATGCAAGTAGGCCTGCGCCTGGTCGGCTTAAAAGAAGCGCAACAACTCAATGCCAGCTACCGTCAGAAAGACTACGCCACCAACGTGTTGACCTTTGAATACGGCGTGCTGCCTGATGGCACAGCTGCAGGTGATATTGTGATGTGTATCCCCGTTCTCAAGCGCGAAGCCAAAGAACAACGCAAAGATTTTCTTTATCATGCCGCACATTTAATCATTCACGGCACCTTGCATGCGCTTGGCTACGATCACGTCAAGCCGAGAGAGGCTCAACACATGGAATCCTTAGAAATCCGTATTCTCGCCCAAATGGGGATCGATAACCCTTACTTGATTACAGAGAAATGACGCGACTTTCAGGTTATCCTTAACTCTCCTAAACTCTGTCCTTGGACGATGTCAGATCCCTATCCTGCTGCCGACTCTTCTTCTGTGTCGGCCAAGCCAAACCGCCCCCGCCTGCTTGATCGCATCCTTTCGCTGGTTCGCCGTGAGCCCGAAGACCGGGAAGGCATCGTAGCCGTACTCGATGCTGCACGCGAACGCGAGCTGATCGACGCTGACGCCTACTCCATGCTCAAAGGCGCTTTGGCCGTTTCTGAACAAACCGCCGAAGACATCATGGTGCCACGCGCGCGCATGGATTTACTCGATGTGTCGCAATCAATCGCGACCCTCATGCCAGAGATTATCGAGACCGCGCATTCGCGTTTCCCAGTTTTCGAGGGCGCTCGGGACAACATCATTGGCGTGGTGATGACCAAGGACCTCTTGCGACATCTGCTCAATACTGAATTAACCCTGCGCGATCTCGTACGTCCCGCTGTCTTTATCCCCGAATCCAAACGCCTGAACGTTTTGCTGCAAGAGTTCCGTCGCAATCGCAACCACATTGCAATCGTCATCGATGAACATGGTGGTATCACCGGTCTCGTCACACTCGAAGACGTATTGGAGCAAATCGTCGGAGCAATCGAGGACGAGTACGACGTAGATGGTGCAAAAACGATTTTCCCTGACGGCGTGCGCGCCTGGCGTCTTTTGGCTACAACCGAAATCGAAGCCTTTAATAAAACCCTGGATGCTGACTTGCCAACGGGTGAGTACGATACGGTGGGTGGCTGGCTGGCGCATGAGCTCGGGCACATCCCTAAACGCGGTGATGCCTGTCAACATGGAGACCTGCGTATCGAGGTCATGCGCGCTGATGCGCGACGAGCGCTCTGGTTACGCGCCAAAGCCCGCCGCAAGGCCGAACCCATGCGAGTCACACCTCTAGCGTGAAGACGCTCTGGCTCAAAGGACGACTCGCACTCGGATTGCTCGCAGGCGGCGCACTCCATGCACTGAGCTTTGCGCCTGATCCGCTGCCACAATGGGCCCTCAGCCCCTTACAACTTTGCACCATGGCATGGCTCGTCACCTGCGTATGGCGCGCGCCCAACAGCCTGTACGCCGCTCGCAGAGCCTGGATTTTCGCTTTAGGTCATTTTGTTGTCGGTTTGTACTGGTTGACCATCAGTATGCATGTCTATGGCTATATGCCCATGCCGCTCGCGATGATGGCGCTGGTCGCGCTCAGTGCCTATTTGGCGTTATTTGCCAGCCTCGCCGCATGGCTCGTGCATCTGGTGAAAGCCGTCACGCGAAGCTCTCTCTCTGCGATGCTTTGGGCAAGCTTCGCCTGGGCGAGCGCCTGGACTGTATCTGAATGGCTGCGCGCCACACTTTTTACAGGCTTTCCCTGGCTCAACAGCGGTTACGCCCATGTCGATAGCTGGTTCGCCGGTTGGTCGAGTGTTTTAGGCTTGTATGGCGTGACCTTTGTGACCGCTTTTAGCGCGGCGGCGATTGCCGCGTTGGTTG
>JBIKOQ010000081.1:0-6413 GCA_044357955.1 Burkholderiaceae bacterium
ACCTAACTGGATCACCGTGCACCCCTCCGTGCCTGCGAACAACATACAAGAGTTGATCGCACTCGCGAAAAAGAATCCTGGCAAGCTGCGCTACGGCACCGCCGGTCCTGGCACGACGCAACACTTAACGGGCGAGCTGCTAAATCTGGTTGAAAACATTCAGCTCGTCGGCATCCCATACAAGTCCAGCGCGCAAATGACAACGGATGGTCTAGGCGGTCAGTTCGAAATTCTGATTCACAATACCCCCGTTCTGCTTCCCTACATCCGCTCACAAAAATTGCGTCCATTAGCGATCACCAGTGACAAGCGCTCGCCTGCCGAACCCCAGATCCCCACGATGATCGAAAGCGGTGTCAAAGACTTTGAAATCACTGCATGGTTTGGTTTCATGGCGCCCACAGGCACCCCAAAGCCCATTATCGATAAGGTCTCAAAGGACGTTGCTGCAGTCTTGGCCATGCCTGATGTCAACAAGCGCATTGTCGACCAAGCGACCGAAGTTGTCGGCAGCACGCCCGAGCAATACGCTGCGTTTATCAAGTCTGAAACTGCAAAGTGGAAAGACGTGATCATTCGTGCGAAGATGACTGCAGACTAATTTGCATATTACATATACTGCAATCACCTTCTTTCAACGTTTTAGTTAGGAAGCTCCCATGCGTAACGCAATTTTTTCCAAACTCGCCCTCGCTCTTTCAATGAGCGCTGTCATGGCCCTTCCCTTGTCGGCTCAAGCCCAAGGCACCGCGCCTAAATGCTCCACTGCACAACTTGTCGTACCCTGGGCGGCGGGCGGTGATACCGATATCGTTTTCCGCGTCTATGTTGATGCCATCAACAGAAGCGGCATCAAGCCTGAACTGCAAGTCGTCAATATCGGCGGTCAAGGGGGTAACAAAGGATCGGGAGAAGTGCGTAAAGCCAAACCTGATGGCTGCATGTTGGTCGCGATCCATGAAAGCGTGATCACAAGCTTCCTGACAGGACGTGTTCCCTTTACCTATGATGCATTTGATCCAGTGGCTTTAGTCAGCTACACCCCTTCCATCGTAGGCGCAGCCCCAAAAGCTCCGTTTAAAAACACGACTGAAATGATCGAGTACGCCAAAAAGAACCCTAAGCAAGTCACCGCAGGCGTAACGTTAGGCTCGACCAGCCACTTTATTTTCTTGTTGATCGAACAAGCAACTGGCGCCTCTTTCCGCTATGTCTCCTACGATGGCACGCGTGAGCGCAACACTGCCCTGCTTTCTGGCAACGTGTTGCTCGGCGAGACAAATATTCTATCTGCCAAGCAATACCTCGCTGAAGGCGCCTTGCTGGCCCTCGGTATCGCGACCGAAGCCCGCGATCCACAGCTCCCCAACGTTCAGACACTGAAAGAACAAAAGATCCCAGTAGTCTATGGCCTGGCACGCGGTGTCATGGCGCCTAAAGGCACACCCGCCAACGTTATTAAGTTCTGGGACACTGCTTTTGAAAAGGCTTCCAAGGATCCTGCCGTGATTAAAGCGATCACTGGTGCAAGCTCGACTGTTATGTACAAATCAGCTGCGGACTATGGTGCTTTCCTGAAATCGTCCTATGACGAACACGAAAAACTAGCGATCAATATCGGTATGTACAAGAAGCCTTAATGCGGGTTGAGCTTTAGGTGTCTCGGACATGAAGAGGCGCCTTACAATGCCGCAGGACGCAAATCCTGCGGCTTTTGTCTTTTTTAACTACTCTCTGGTTTACCTATGAAACGCCTCAATCGCGATACGGTCACGGCTGTTCTGCTTTTATTATTCTGCGGACTACTTTTCCAACAAACATTTTTTGTACGAAAAGTTCCCTTTTCGATTATGGGCTCCGAGGTATGGCCGCGCGTCGTTCTCTCGGCATTGTTTATTTTGTTGTTGATCTATTTGTTCAAGTCCCTCATCACTCCCCCCAAAGACATCATTGAAAAAAGGCCACTCAAAGTGTGGCTCGACATGTACCGTAATCCGCTCTTGTGCTTTGGGATGTTTTTCTTGTTTTTGATCAGTTTGCCTTACTTCGGCATGCTGATCAGCGGCATTCTCTTTGTCTTTATCACCCAGACGCTCATTGGCTCACGCGACAAGCGTAGCTTGATCTTGCACGCCATCGTTTCAGTGGGTGCCGTTGGCAGTATGTGGGCCATTTTCCGTTTCGGTCTAGGCGTCGTGATGCCTGCCGGCTCTTTGTTTTAAGTCAATAGGCTCGCCAATCATGTTTGAAAATATTTATACAGCTTTTGGCAATGTCTTTACACTCTACACGCTCATGCTCATGGCTATCGGCGTGCTCTGTGGCCTCGTTGCTGGCTCGATACCAGGCTTTACGATCACGATGGCAGTTGTGCTGACGCTTCCTTTCACGTTCGGCATGAGTCCGATCGAAGGTCTATCCACGATGCTTGGGGTGTATGTCGGCGGCTTAACCGGGGGCATGTTTTCTTCGGCTATCATCGGGATCCCCGGAACACCATCAGCGATCTCTACAACCTTTGACTCTTTCCCGATGGCTCGCAAAGGTCGCCCCGGGCTCGCCCTTGGACTGGGTCTTTGGGCTTCCTTCATAGGCGGTATCCTCTCGGCGATCGTCTTGGTTTTTCTCGCGCCAACGCTCGCAAAAATCGGACTTGAATTTGGCCCCTGGGATTACTTCATGCTTGTCTGCTTCGCCTTGACGATCGCGGCAAGTCTCTCTGAGGGCGACCTCATCAAAGGTTTAATTTCAGGCGTCTTTGGTCTCGTCATCGCCGCCGTCGGTGAAGATGCCATCAATGGCGCAGAACGCCTGACATTCGGGATTGAAAATCTGGGCTCTGGTTTTGACTTTCTCCCGGTACTGATTGGTCTGTTTGCCTTCAGTCAACTGCTCACGGATATGAGCGACTCTGAGGCCGCCAAAAAGCCCATGACCTCAAAGGCTCAAAAAGTGATTCGCATGGAGCATATCGAGTCGATTAGGCTCTGCTTTAAACATTGGGGAACGATGATTCGCTCCTCGTCCATCGGATTGTTCATCGGACTTCTTCCTGCCGCTGGAAGCTCCATTTCAAATATTCTTGCTTACGATCAAGAAAAGAAAGCGTCTAAACATCCTGAAAAATTTGGTACAGGCGTACCAGAAGGCATCATTGCATCTGAGGCATCTAATAACGCAACCGCAGGGGGCGCGCTGATCACGATGATGGCCTTAGGCATTCCTGGTGATGCCGTGACAGCTGTCATGCTAGGCGCACTGACTATTCACAATATCGCACCTAGCCCAACCTTTATCTCTACCCAACCGACCCTCGCTTACGCAATCATGATTGCGTACTTTTTAGCAAACTTTATGACGCTTTTTTTCACATCAGCAAGTTTGCGCCTGTTCTTACTTGTGACGAGGATCCCTCTTTATATTCTCGGCGTTGTGATTCTGTTGTATTGCGCGATCGGTGTATTCACCCTCAATAACTCTACCTCCGACATCTGGACCTTGCTGATTTTCGGTGTCCTAGGATTTATCATGGTCAGAAACGGCTTTCCGCTCACCCCGATGGTGTTGGGCGTGGTGCTGGGACCGTTGGCCGAGATCAATCTGTCTCGCGCGATTGCGACCAGTGATGATCTGACTTTGTTTTTTACTCGCCCTTGGGCATTGTTCTTTTTTGTCATGGCCGTGTTTTCTGTTTTCTTCCCTGTCTATCAGGCGGCACGTAATGCGCAGAAACGCTGGGCAACGTACTATGCCGCGGCCTTTATCGCTTGCTTGGCCGTCCCCATCATCCTGATGGGAGGATGGTTCCGAACAGGATTAGGTATCGCCTTTTTGGTCATGGCCGTCCTGATGTTTGTTAAGCGCAGTCGCGCGCCCATCACCACTGCTTAAGGAGATTTTATTAAATGGCTCATACACCAATTATTCCTGTAGGCTCAGCACCGCCTCTCGCACCCTATTCTCCCGGGGTACGCGCAGGCAACAATATCTATGTTTCCGGGATGCTGGCCATCGACAAAGATGGGAAATCTGTCGGGATCGGCGACATCACGGCGCAAACCCGCCATGTCCTGGAAAGCGTCAAAGCGGTCATCGAGGCGGGAGGCGCAACGATGAACGACATCGCTTATAACGCGATCATCCTCAAGGACCTCGCTGACTACGCCGCCATGAACAAGGTCTATGCCGAATACTTTCCCAACAATCCACCTGCGCGGTATTGCATTAAGGCCGATCTGGTCAAACCAGAATTTCTGGTTGAGATTACCTCCGTTGCCTATTTAGGAAGCTGAGTCTGACGATGGCACACGTTGAGCATGATGGCGCCAGCATTTACTGGGAGTCACTTGGTACAGGCACCCCATTGATGATGGTGGCTGGGCTCGGCGGTGTCGCCACCTACTGGACACCACAAGCCAAGACCTTTAGCCACGATTACCGAGTGATTTTGCACGATCAACGTGGCACGGGACGCTCAAGCCAAATCCCAGTGAAGTCTATTGAACAAATGGCCGAGGATGCCATTGCCGTCATGGATGCCGCGGGTGTCGAGCGCACCCTTTATCTTGGCCACTCAACGGGTGGCGCGATTGGTGTCGCTCTGGCGCTCAAATATCCAGAGCGGATCGCAGGTCTCATCATCAATGCCAGCACAACGCATGGCGATGCGTATCGACACAAATTATTAGGCTTGCGAAAAACATTGTTAGAAATGGGTCGTCCCGATGCCTATGCGAGCTACACAACTTTGCTACTGTATCCGCATTGGTACATCAATCAGCATCACGAGAGTCTTACGGCTGACGAAGCGCGTGCTGTTCAATCCTTGGGATGCGCCGAGGCGCAAGCAAGCCGACTTGATGCGATTTTAAATTTCGATCCGCGCAAAGAGCTTAAACATCTTAGCGTGCCGACCCTCGTCATGTGTGCAAGGGATGACATCCTGACCCCGCTTTATTTTTCTGAAGAATACGCGGCACTTATCCCCAATGCACAATGTGTGATACTTGAGACAGGCGGTCACGCCGCCTCTAGAACAGTCACCGCTCAGTACGATCAAATCGTCAGAGACTTCTTTTCCTCGCTAGCGAAGTCCTAAATACGCCTCAGTTCTTTGGCGTGTCTGCGCACTACATGAACGCATTTGCACTTCACAATGCATCCAAATCATGCACTCGTTTTTTTGATGTACGTCATTTTCACTGCTAAAGCTCATATTTAAAAAAAGTCATTTAGGCTGGCATACATATTGCTTAATCGTTGGTTCGAACAGCACACTCACATGACGAGGGCAATATGAATCACTCACGCAGACTCAGAGCTTTGGGTTTTACAGCAGCACTCATTTCGGTATCGGCCTTGACCCAAACGGCATTTGCTCAAACAGCCCCCTTAACTGCAGAACCTGCGGCCGCTGCTGCGCCGGGGCCATTTACCGGTAACCTCACACTGACCAATGACTACCGCTTCCGTGGCATTTCTCAATCAAACTTTCGCCCGGCGATTCAAGGGGGATTTGATTATGCGCACTCCAGCGGTTTTTATATCGGCAACTGGAACTCGTCCATCAGCTGGATTTCAGACTCTGCGTCGGCGGCTGGCAATAGCGCCTCCGCGCCAATCGAAATGAATTTCTATGGTGGCTATAAATATGAATGGTCCAAAGGATTTACGGCTGATGTAGGGATTTTGCAGTACTACTATCCCACCACAAACTTATCGGCTTTTGCTATAAATCCTAATACGACTGAAATTTATGCTGCGCAAAATTTCACCTTTGACGCCGTCACGGGTTATTTAAAATTTTCTTGGGCTGCTTCAACACTGTTTGGCACGGCCAATAGCACAGGCTCGAACTATACAGATCTCACCGTGAACTTCGACACTGGGTTTTGGGGTCTGGCGCTCAACGCACACGTTGGTTATCAATATGTAGCGGGCAATACCGTCGCTGGTAACATTTCTAATAGCAGCTTATTTTCCTACACAGATTGGAAACTCGGTGTCACTAAAGATTTTGGCAGTGGCTTCTCGGGCTCAATGGCGTATGTAGGTACCAATGCAAAAGATGGTTCTTATGTGAATCCACAACTCCAGAACCTTGGCAAGGGTGGCTTTCTGATTTCGCTCACTAAAACTTTTTAACGATCCCCGGGTCATCATCAGGATGATCCGTATTTAAATCTGTGCGCCGCGCATCCCCGACCGGCGCACAGCTTCGGCAAGTAAGCCATTTTGTTTGATATGGGCGCAAAATCGAGCGACGACAGGCAAGCCTTGCACACGGCTTTTAGGGATGCCTATCGCGATACTTTCTCGACCCCAAGCACCCTCTAAGATGCGGGCGCCGTCGAGTTGATCCGCGAGCTCGCACAAGATGGCTTTATTTGTAGCAAAGGCGTCAATTTGACAAG
>JBIKOQ010000082.1:0-6390 GCA_044357955.1 Burkholderiaceae bacterium
TTCAAATTCGGTTGTGACGGCACGACAACGTTGCGCGAGCTTGATCAACGCCGTTTCATCATCGTAATCCGCTTGGATATGCAGATCGGCCACGGAAGCTGCAGGTCCTTCTGAGGCAGGATCCAATACCGCGACACGATAACCAAGAGACTGTGCGGCATGACAGAACATGCGGCCTAACTGACCGCCCCCCATCAGACCCAACCACTCACCCGGTGCAATCACAGAGGCACCCGCATGGCACGTGCCGCCTCGGTCTGACGAGCGCGAAAATCAATAAGTTTTTTACGCAAGGCGGCATCAGTCGTTGCAAGTGTCGCAATCACGTGCAAGGCGGCATTGGCCGCTCCGGCTTCGCCAATCGCAAACGTGGCAACCGGTACCCCTTTGGGCATTTGCACGATCGATAACAGGGAGTCTTCGCCGCGCAAATACTTGGAGGGTACGGGCACGCCAAATACCGGCACCTCGGTCAGTGCGGCCATCATGCCTGGCAGATGGGCTGCGCCACCCGCACCGGCAATAATGCCACGCAAACCTCGAGCGGCTGCCTGTGCGCCGTATTCGGCCATGTCTTGAGGCATACGATGCGCAGAGATTACGCGAGCCTCGCAAGCCACACCAAAATCACCCAGCATCTTGACGGCGTGCTGCATGACTTCCCAATCACTGGAAGAACCCATGATGACACCGATGACCGGTGCATCCGCAGAAGAAATAGAGCTCATGACAGAGCCTCACAAAGAAAAATAGGCGATCAGACGATTAAGCGGTCAAACGATCTAGGGCTTCGCGGTATTTAGCCGCAGTTTTAGCAATCACGTCCGCAGGAAGTCGGGGCGCTGGAGGCGTTTTGCCCCAGTCTTGCGTCTCGAGCCAGTCACGGACGAATTGCTTATCAAACGAGGGTGGGCTGATGCCTTCGCGATACCCATCGGCGGGCCAAAAGCGTGAAGAATCGGGCGTAAGCACCTCGTCCATCAAATGCAGCGTACCCTTCGCATCGAGACCGAATTCAAATTTAGTATCCGCGATCATGATGCCCTTGGTGGCGGCAAAGCTCGCAGCCTCGGTATAAAGACGCAAGGTGACTGCACGAATGCGCTCAGCCATTTCTTGACCGACTTCTTTGATGACGTGTGCAAAGTCCACATTCTCATCATGCAAGCCCACCTCGGCTTTGGCGGCGGGTGTGAAAAGCGGCTCGGGTAATTGGCCAGCTTGCTTGAGCCCCACGGGTAACTGAATCCCGCAGACAGAACCTGTGGCTTGATAATCTTTCCAGCCGGAACCAATCAGATAACCACGCGCAACCGCCTCGACCATGATGGGCTTGAGGCGCTTGACCACGACAGCACGACCGACGACTTGATCACGCTCGTTCGGTGCGACCACATCCTCGGGGTTAATCCCTGTTGAGTGGTTAGGCAACACATGAGCGAGCTTTTCCAACCAAAAGTCGGTGAGCTCCTTGAGGACCTGACCCTTACCGGGGATCGGGTCATCAAGAATCACATCAAACGCGGAGATACGATCACTTGCGATGATCAAAAGCTTGTCGTCACCGACCGCATACATGTCGCGCACTTTGCCGCGCGCAAGTAGCGGAAGGGATTGGATACTTGACTGATACAGTGCTTTCGTCATGACGGTTATTGCACGACCTGCGACAGTTTGCCAGAGGCGTATTGGGCTGCAACATCCTTGAGAGGCACAACCTTGATTTTACTGGCGTTGCCGGCCGTACCGAATTGTTGGTAACGCGCGATACAGATTGCCTTGGCCGCCTCACGTGCTGGCTTGAGGTATTCGCGGGGGTCAAATTTACCTGGATTTTCAGCAAAGAAACGACGGATCGCACCCGTCATGGCCAAACGAATATCGGTATCGATATTGATTTTGCGCACACCAAACTTAATGGCTTCCTGGATTTCTTCGACCGGCACACCGTAGGTTTCTTTCATGTCGCCGCCGAACTGACGAATCTCAGCCAGCAACTCCTGTGGCACGCTTGAGCTGCCGTGCATTACCAGGTGAGTATTAGGTAAGCGCTTGTTGATTTCCTTGATCCGCGAAATCGACAAAATGTCGCCCGTGGGTTTGCGCGTGAACTTGTAAGCGCCATGGCTGGTACCGATCGCGATCGCGAGTGCGTCGAGCTGCGTGCGGCGCACAAAGTCTGCCGCCTGCTCTGGGTCGGTCAACAACTGATCCATCGTCAGCTTGCCATCGGCACCGTGACCGTCTTCTTTGTCGCCTTCCATTGTTTCGAGCGAGCCCAGACAGCCAAGCTCACCCTCGACCGTGACGCCGAGTTTGTGCGCCATATCCACAACTTGCTTGGTCACAGCGACGTTGTAGTCGTAATCGGCAATCGACTTGCCGTCTTCTTTGAGCGAGCCGTCCATCATCACACTAGAAAATCCCAAGTCAATCGCACCCTGACAAATTTTGGGCGACTGGCCATGATCCTGATGCATCACAACGGGAATATGGGGATAGGACTCGACCGCTGCTTGAATCAAATACTTTAAAAATCCCTCACCTGCGTATTTACGCGCACCTGCCGAAGCCTGCATGATGACAGGGCTGTCCGTCTGAGCCGCCGCTTCCATGATGGCTTGGACCTGTTCCAGGTTGTTCACGTTAAATGCGGGAATGCCATAACCATGCTCTGCGGCGTGGTCGAGAAGCTGGCGCATGGAAACTAAAGCCATGAGAGATCCTTTTTAGAGCAAAATGTCGGGGTTGTAGGGAATTTACCGAGTATTTTACGGCAGCATGGACCTATTTGCCCTCTGCTCCCCAAAAACTCGGTTCCAAGCAGTTTTGACCTCTTTTGAGAAGCCCCCATGCCGCACGGCAATCCTGATGTAAACAGCACCACCCCCACCATTTCTTGGCTCGCCGGCGAGCAAACGCTCACCTCGGCCTGGCGTTCTGAAAACGGCTGGGCGCCCCCTAAACGCACTGCGCTCGCCGATGACACGATGAGTGCCGACACCGCCTACAGACTGGCCAGCGAAGGGGTTGGTCTGATTTGGACGGGCGACTTTCAAAATGCCCGCCAACTTTTGCAGGCGTTGGCGCGACGCACAGCCAAACGTCGTCCAAAATACCTCGAGTTGCCCTACCCCGAGCGCTTTCATCAGGTCAGACTGGCGCGCGCGCAACGCGCCCGTACCCTAGGCATGCTGTGCTTGCCTTTTGAACCGCATCACCAACTCAAACACCGCCGTGCGCCCGATGTCAAAGGGGCATGTATTGCCGCCCATGGCGACAGCAAAGCCGGCTACGTGATGCCCTTAACAGAACTGCTGGGCCTGATTAGCGCCTACGAGTGGCGCAAAAATGGGGTCGATATCCCAGCACTAGGTGCTCGGATCCATCCCCATTATGGCGTCTTTGCGCCCACCCGCTCAGAGTATCTTGAGCTCATCGCGCAGGCACCACTCCCACAAGGTCCTGGCATGCTGGGTCATGCTTTTGATATCGGTACTGGGACGGGCGTGATCGCCGCGCTGTTGCTTAAACGTGGACTCACGCACGTGACTGCGACAGATACGCATGCGCGCGCCCTGGACTGCGCCCAAGAAAACATCGAGCGCTTAGGCTTGTCTTCAGGCGTGAAGTTTGTGCAAACGGATCTGTTTCCTGACGGGCAAGCGGATCTGATTGTCTGTAACCCCCCTTGGCTGCCTGGCCGCCCTGCTTCAGGACTGGAGCATGCGATCTACGATCAGGACCAGCATATGCTCAAGGGTTTTCTAAAGGGTCTGCGCGCGCACCTGACCCCCCAAGGAGAAGGCTGGCTGATTTTGTCTGACCTTGCGGAGCACCTTGGTTTGCGCACGCGTGAAGACTTGCTAGCGTTGATTGAAACCGCTGGCCTGAGGGTCATGGAGCGACTAGACATTCGCCCCCTGCATGCCAAGACCAAGGACGAAGACGATCCTCTCGCCGACGCTCGGCGCCTAGAGGTCACCTCGCTGTGGCGGCTGCGTGCCTGAATGCGAACACGCGAGCCTGAACGCCAACCCTCGACACAGCTGTTTATGCAGCTGGGGGGCGGCGCGCAGACTTAGGTCTAAATGCTTTGACCACAGCATCGTCGGTCTCGATGTAGGGACCGCCGATCAAGTCGATGCAGTATGGAACCGCTGCAAAAATACCCGACGCGACGACCGTACCATCCTCACGCTTAAGCCCCTCAAGCGTTTCGCTGATCGCCTTGGGTTGACCGGGTAAATTGATGATCAGCGCGGCATGATCTGCAGTTTCTCTGAGAACCGCGACTTGTCGCGACAAAATCGCGGTAGGTACAAACTGCAAACTGATTTGACGCATTTGTTCGCCAAAGCCCGGCATCTCGCGGGTGGCTACAGCCGAAGTGGCTTCTGGTGTCACATCGCGGCGCGCTGGGCCGGTCCCTCCCGTCGTCAGCACCAAGTTGCAGCGCTCGACATCCACCAACTCAATCAACGCCGCCGAAATCGTCGGTGCATCGTCTTGAATCAAGCGTGTGACAAACTCGATCGGCGTTGTGACGGCTTTTTCCAGCCATGCCTGCAAGGCAGGGATACCCTGATCCTCATAGACACCTTTTGAAGCACGATCTGAAACAGAAACAAGACCGATACGGATCGTATCGGGGTGACGACCAGCGTTCATCTTTGATACACCTCAAGCTGTGTTCTTAACTGTCTGACTTCTTGCATTAAATCAACCATCAGCGCTGCGGCTTCCAGATTGACCTCAAAGTCTCGCTGCGCGCGGGCAATCTGGCGCGCGCGGGCGGCCGCAGCACTGGCGAAGAGCCAGCGTTCTGGCGAGGTCTCTGCAATGATCACGTCACGCTCGACACCCACGAAGCCCTCTCGCACTAGCGTGACGACCCAGTCGATCTGCTGCTCACACAAACATGCCATCTCATGCACGGACAGCGGCGCACCATCGTCCACCATCATGGCTGAGTAAATCGTCACCGATTTCATGCCTGAACTCCCAAATGACGGCGTGGATTAAAAGGCGCCGCCTTGGCTAACGCTTGATAAGCTTCTTTGGCAGCCTCCGTCGTAGCGGGTGGCCACACGACCTCCAGCACCAAATACAAATCACCCGCTGGATCACCTGGTAAACCTTTGCCACGCAATCTGAGCTTGCTACCCGGCTGACTTCCCGCGCCAATACTGACCTCGACCTCACCCTGCAAGGTCGGCACATGAACCTGACCACCACAAGCGGCCTCCCACGGCGTGACTGGCAGCTTCATGCTGAGGTCCCGGCCCTGCACTTGATAAAGAGGGTGTGCAGCAAAGTGCACGGTCAAAAACAAATCACCTGCTGGACCACCGGCCTCGCCAGGCATGCCCTGACCGGACAGACGAATCATCTGGCCCGCCCGCACGCCCACAGGGATCTTGACGCTCAAGGTGCGATTGACGAGCTGAGGGCGGCCTTGCGCGTCGAGCTGCACTGAACGTAAGCCCAGCTCGCGCGTCACACCATTGAGGCTGTCTTCGAGGGAAATTTCGATATCCGCGTGATGATCTTCGCCCTTGTAGGGTTGTTGTGCTCCCGCTTGACGCGCATCTGCACCCGAGCCGCGCCGCTGCCGTTCAGCTTGCTTAAACAAGCTGGATAAAAAATCATGAAACTGCGCATCATCCGGCGCGTGTCCGTCACCACCCGCAAACTCAAAGCCGCGATCCCAACCGGGTCCGGGCGTAGCGCCTCCAGAGGAAACATTTGTTCTAAGCTGATCGTAGGCCGCACGTTTTTCTTCGTCACGCAGCACGTCATTGGCCTCGTTGACCTCGCGCATGCGGGTCTCCGCATCCTTTTCCTTGCTGACATCCGGGTGGTATTTACGCGCGAGTTTGCGATAAGCTTTGCGGATATCATCCTGCGAAGCTTCGGGCGTGACCTCAAGAATTTTGTAGTAGTCTTTGAATTCCATGTGTGTGGCCGCAAAAAATGCGCCAAAAAGGTGGATACACCTTCACAATGGGGGCAAATTGACAAAATTACAAGCCCTTTTAAACATTAAACCCCTCTATGCAAATCCAACACATTCCATTTGGCACCACTGACTGGTCAAACATCTCTGCCACAGAGCACCCCGGCACCACAGGCAAAGCATTTTGGCGGACACAACAGTTTGGCGCCATCCGCGTCAGGATGGTCGAATACACACCCGGTTATCTCGCGGATCACTGGTGTGAAAAAGGACACATTTTGTTGTGCTTGAGCGGTTCACTGCGAACCGAACTCAAAGATGGTCGTGTCTTTGATCTCAAGCCCGGCATGAGCTACCAGGTTGCGGATGGCGCAGAGCCACACCAGTCCTCGACAGAGACCGGTGCAACACTGTTTATTGTGGATTGATTT
>JBIKOQ010000083.1:0-6374 GCA_044357955.1 Burkholderiaceae bacterium
TCCAGGCCTGAGGTGTTTTTTCAAGCCGGTAGTCAAGCCCAAAAGGTTGGGCGTTCGCGCGCTGAAGAACCTGTACCTTGACGACAACGTCATTGGCATTGGCATCACCACGAAACGGCAGCGTTTTGATGCTAGTGTCATTGCTCACGCGCGTGAAGGCGCCGCTGTAGGTGCGGGACAGGGTTCCGCGAAAGGCAAGGCTCAACGCCTTTTGTTGTTCGGGTGTGGCTTCGCGCCAATTGCGTCCCGCTGCCAAGCGCGTGGTTTTTTCAAAGTTAACGTAGGGCAAAATCATTTCATCGACGATTTGATTGATACGCTTGATATCCCCGGCGCGCGCCGAGGTGTCAGCTTTGAGTGCGTTTAGCACTTGATCCGCAACCTGTTGAACGAATTCGTTTGGCGGGGCCATGGGATCGGGTTTTTGTTGCGCATGAACACCTGCGGCTAGACTGAGGCACAGCAGCAACAAAAGATTAAATCGTGCGATGAGTGACATCATAAGGAGGAGTCTCTTTAGTTTTTAGAGGGAATACTAAGCGCTTTGCGATCTGCCGGCGCGGCTTCTTCCTCTTCGTAATTGGGGAGATTTTCAGCTTCGGTCAAAGGACCAC
This sequence comes from Burkholderiaceae bacterium, assembly GCA_044357955.1. Lineage (GTDB taxonomy): Bacteria > Pseudomonadota > Gammaproteobacteria > Burkholderiales > Burkholderiaceae_B > Zwartia. Next base: position 615 of record JBIKOQ010000083.1, read on the forward strand.
TCACTTGAACTGAACGTCGTTTTAGGTAGGCATCGCGAATAAAACTGTACCGATCTAAAGCGGTGCGATCAAGGGTATCGGTGACGTCAAGCAACGCTTCGCGACGTTGCACGACCTCGAGTCCATAGAGCGAGTTGCGCACAGCGACATCACTGATCATGTGACCCCAGCCCACTTGGTTGACGTATGCGTTCACGATCAAGCCTGTGCCATCACGTACAGTGCTTGAGCCAAGTAAGGGCAACACGATATATGGACCAGAACGAATCCCCCATACGCCCAAGGTGACACCAAAATCGTTGGGGATACGGTTAGCTCCTGTTGTGCTGGCAAGATCGAGGCAGCCACCTAAACCTAATGTGGAGTTCAGCATGACACGACCAAACATGTTGATAGCATCGATGTGACGGCCTTGCAGTGAACTATTCACGCCTGCCCAAACATCACCGATATTTAAGAAGACGTTGCGAATACACGTTCGTACGGGCTGAGGGGTGACAAAGGCGTAAGCTTGCGCAACGGGTTTGAAAATGGCTTTGTCAATGGTGTCGTTGAATTGAAAAACTGCACGATTGGAGCCCTCCCAGGGATCCGCTGCGATGGGTGTGGTCACAGGCTGAGTCGCACAGCCTCCCAGAACAAGCAACAGCCCGACCAGTAGAGTTTTAGAAAAAGAGTGCGTGTTCATGGTTGCAACCGAGGTCAGTTTTGGGGCTTGTCCGAAGCGCCTGGAGGCGTTGTCTTGCTTCCCTGCTTTTCTGCAGTGTTAAAGAGAAACTGACTAATCAGGCTCTCAAGAACAATGGCGCTTTGGGTGTATTGGATCATGCCATGGTCGGGAAGGTTCTTTTCGTCGCCTCCTGCTTCAAGGCCGATGTATTGCTCACCTAACAAGCCAGAGGTTAAAATTTTGGCTGATGAATCGAGGGGAAACAGGAAACCTTTTTCCATATCGATACGTACAACGGCCTGGTATGTTTTGGTGTCTAGGGAGATGGAGGAAACGCGTCCAACAACGACACCTGCACTCTTGACAGGGGCTCTGACCTTGAGCCCGCCGATATTGTCGAACTTGGCCGAAAGGGTATAGCTTGGGGAGAAGGAAAAACTGCTTAAATTTGCGGCTCGCAATGCTAAAAACGCGAGAGCAACACCGCCTAGCAGTACGAATAGTCCTACCCACCAGTCTGTTTTTTCAGTAGACATTTTTATTCCAAAGTCAGTTGCTGAACATTAAGGCAGTCAGCAGGAAATCAAGACCCAGTACGGCCAACGAACCGGCGACAACGGTACGGGTTGTTGCGCGAGCGACCCCTTCGGGCGTTGGGCGGCACTGCCAACCCTCATAAAGGGCGATCAAGGTCACTGCCACACCAAACACGAGGCTTTTAATGACGCCATTCATGATGTCTTTCCAGACATCGACCCCGCTTTGCATCTGGGACCAGAACGCGCCGGTATCAATACCAATCATCAGCACGCCGACGACCCAACCGCCTAAAATGCCCACCATAGAAAAAACAGCCGCTAGGATCGGCATGGCGATCACGCCACCCCAAAATCGCGGTGCCAATACGCGGCGAACAGGGTCGACTGCCATGACCTCCATCGCGGCCAGTTGCTCGCCCGCCTTCATTAAGCCTATTTCGGCGGTCAAGGAGGTCCCCGCACGCCCCGCAAATAAGAGGGCTGTGACAACGGGTCCTAGTTCGCGGGTCAGGGAAAGAGCCACAAGTAAGCCGAGTGCTTCTTCGGAGCCGTAGCGATTGAGCGTGTAGTAGCCTTGCAACCCAAGGACAAAGCCGACAAAGAGTCCGGAGACAGCGATGATCAGCAGGGAGTAGTTGCCAATAAAGTGAATTTGTTGCGATACCAAGCGAGGACGTGAAAAAACGATGCCGCTGCGCTGAAGGAGTAGCCAGAAAAAACGCGTAAACGTCCCAAGACCACTGACGCGTGTTCGTATCACGCGACCGATCGAGGCAAGAGATGTATTTACGCTCATCTCTTGGCCTCTTGGTTGACAAGCCACGCCTCGAACTTGGGTGTGCTGGGGTAGTCAAACGGGACAGGTCCGTCGGGCTGGCCTTTGAGGAACTGTTGTACGTAGGGGTCAGTCGAGACGCCGAGGGTTTTGGGAGTGCCATGTGCCTTGATGACACCCTGACCGACGAGATAAACATGATCTGCGATCGCAAATGACTCAGTGATATCGTGGGTAATGACCACAGAGGCACAGCCTAGTCTGTCTGAGAGCTTGCGGATGAGGCGCGCCGTAATGCCCAGAGAGATTGGGTCAAGTCCGGCAAAAGGTTCGTCATATAAAACGAGTTCGGGCTCAAGAACAACCGCGCGTGCGAGTGCGACGCGGCGCGCCATTCCGCCAGAGATTTCAGAGACACGTAGATGCGCCGCGGCACGCAAACCAACGGCTTCGAGTGTGTCGAGAACACGCATGAGCAGCTCATTGGGCGAGAGTTTTGCATGCTCCCGTAAAGGAAAGGCCACGTTTTCAAAGACATTGAGGTCGGTAAAAAGAGCGCCTTGCTGAAAAAGCACGCCCATTTTTTGTCTCAGTGTCTGAAGCGCCGGGCCGCTTGCCTTGCTTAGATCTTGGTCAAATAAAGTGACGCATCCTGCTTGTGCTTTGATTTGACCTGTTGCGGCGCGAAGCAGCGTGGTTTTGCCCGACCCTGAACCGCCCATCAAGGCGACGACTTGCCCTCGTCGAACGTCCAGAGAGATGTCGCGTAGGATACTGACATCTCCATAGCCTAACGCCACGCCTGACAGGCGCAGCACTAAATCATCTGGAGCGGTTGAAAGCGAGGGCATCGAGAACCGTTTAGGTCATGGCCAACAGGGCCAAGGCAGGCAAAGGAATGCCCGGACTCCTCATTGTAGCGCCCTGCGCCTTTCCTCTGAGACCAAATGATCCAAAAGGCAGGTCTTAAACCTTAATTAAGCTTGATATTTGCTGCCTTGATGACTTTTGCCCATTTATCAGTTTCAGCGGCAATAAATGCGCCGAAGGATTCGGGCGATCCTCCCACCGCCTGGCTTCCTACACTTGAAATTGCTTGGGCGACATCAGGGTCTTTGAGAATTTCATTAAACGCCTGATTCAGTTTTGAAATGATGGGCGCGGGTGTCCCTGCTGGAACGATAATGCCTTGCCAGTTATAAGACTCAAAGTCTTTAACACCAAGCTCTGACATGGTTGGTACATCGGGAAGAATAGAGATACGCTGCGCGGAGGTCACTGCAATCGGGCGAACACGACCACTTTGAATGGAAGGCAGTGCGGCATAACCCATTTCAAACATCATGTTGAGATGGCCAGCCATGAGATCCGTTGCGGCTGGAGAGCCGCCTTTGTATGGAACGTGTGTAATGTCGATTTTGGCTGAATCACGGAACATCTCGCCAGAGAGATGGTGGGCGCCACCAACCCCCGAAGAGCCAAATGTGAGTTTGCCGGGCTCTTTCTTGGCAAGTGCGATGAGCTCGTCAAGCGTTTTCGCGGGCAGGTTATTGGCCACGCTTAGTACGAGCGGACTATTTTCAATCAAAATCACCGGCGCCAAATCTCGCGATACGTTGTACTGAATTTTTGGCATCAGTGTCGGATTGACAGCAAGAGGCGCTAAATTTCCTGAGCCCAAGGTATAGCCATCTGGCGCAGCTTTTGCGACTAGGGCAGTGCCAATGACACCGCCTGCGCCACCTTTGTTTTCAACAATCACGGGTTGCCCCAGTTTGTCTGCAAGTTTGCGCGCTAAAAGACGCATTCTTGTGTCAGAAAAGCCCCCGGGCGCGTAAGGCACAATCAGGGTGAGGCCTTTGTTTGGCCAGTTGTCTGCAGTTTGGGCTTGCGCAGCCGTTGACCCTAAGGTCAGGGCTGCCAGTAAGCTGGCTAAAGAAGACTGCATCAGGCGCGACAGCTTTTTCATTTGAGACCCACCCCTAAATATGTGGATTAGCGTGGAAGTTCGCTTGAACCCATCAAAAACGCATCGACCGAGCGCGCGCATTGACGGCCTTCACGAATCGCCCATACGACGAGCGACTGACCGCGTCGCATATCTCCAGCGGCAAAGACCTTGTCGACATTGCTCTTGTAGTCATCGGTATTCGCCCGTGCGTTTCCACGAGGATCTTGGTCAATGCCAAAGGCGGTCAGAACATTACTGACTGGGGCAACAAAACCCATCGCCAACAACACCAGGTCAGCTTGAATGTCGAACTCGGAGCCCTTGATCTCTTGCATACGCATTTGACCTGTGGATTCGTCTTTGACCCATTCGACACGCGCTGCGACAAGTTTTTCAAGCTGACCGTTTTTACCGACGAGTGACTTGCTGGTGATGGCCCAATCGCGCTCTGCGCCCTCTTCGTGTGAAGAGGAGGTGCGCAGCTTGGCGGGCCAATAGGGCCAGGTCATCGCTTTGTTTTCGTTTTCAGGCGGACGGGGCATCAGCTCAATTTGGGTAACGGATTTGGCGCCGTGGCGGTTGCTCGTGCCCACGCAGTCCGAACCTGTATCGCCCCCACCGATGACCACAACATGTTTGCCTTTAGCCAAGACTTGACTGCTCAGTTTGTCGCCAGCAACCACTTTGTTTTGGGGGCGTAAAAAGTCCATGGCATACATCACACCATCAAGCTCGCGACCAGGGATAGGCAAATCGCGCGGTGTCTCACATCCCCCTGTCAGCACGATCGCATCGAATTCATTCTTAAGTGCTTCGGGTGTTTTGACTGTGAGGCCTTTTTCAGGTGCATCGCTGGCTTGACCCACGTAATGCGAGGCCTTGAAGGTGACGCCTTCAGCTTCCATTTGTGCGATACGCTGATCGATGAGATTCTTTTCTAGTTTGAAGTCAGGAATACCATAGCGCAACAAGCCACCGATTCGGTCGTTCTTTTCGAAAACGGTCACGTCGTGTCCGACGCGTGCCAATTGTTGAGCGCAGGCCAAGCCTGCAGGGCCCGAACCAATCACGGCGACTTTTTTACCTGTTTTTTGTGTGGGGATCTGTGGGGTGACCCAGCCTTGTTCCCAACCCTTGTCGATGATGGCGTGCTCAATGGATTTGATGCCCACGGCATCGTCGTTGATGTTGAGGGTACAGGCGGCTTCGCAAGGCGCGGGACAAATTCGACCGGTGAACTCAGGAAAGTTGTTGGTCGAATGCAAAACATCCAAGGCGCCGCGCCAGTTTTGACGGTAAACCAAATCATTCCAATCGGGAATGATGTTGTTGACAGGGCAGCCGTTATTACAAAAAGGAATGCCGCAGTCCATGCAACGCGCAGCTTGTTTCCCGGCTTGCTCGTCGCTCAGATGCAACACAAATTCTTTCCAATGCTTAAGTCGATTCGCGGGGGGCTCGGAAGCCTCTTGTAAGCGTTTGACTTCGAGAAATCCAGTAATTTTTCCCATGATGATTCCTTAAGCTGCTTTGGGCTGAGGGTTGGCGGCGCGCCACATTTCGCCGAGGGCGCGCTTGTAGTCAACTGGCATGATTTTGATGAATTTGCCGCGTGCACTGTCCCAGTTGCTGACGAGATCACGCGCACGGAAACTGCCGGTATAGCGGAAATGATTTTCTACGAGGCGTTTCAAAATGACCTCGTCGGTCTCGCGCTCACCGCCGCGCGTCATACTGTGCCAAACATCAATGCCTTGCTCTTTTGATTGCGCGGCTGTTGAAAGGACTGGCTCAATCGCGACCATTGACATGTTGCAACGCTCGG
>JBIKOQ010000084.1:0-6367 GCA_044357955.1 Burkholderiaceae bacterium
CGTCGCGCGGCATCGAGGCCTGCGAGTAAGCCCGCAGGCTCTCTGATTCCTTCGGAGTAAAGCATGATGACTTTGGTGGCGGGATCCTGGACCACCATTTGCAACATGTCACCGACGGTCAGATCGGCTTCGTTGCCGGTCAAGATGACGGCCGAGAGGCCGATGTCGTTGGCGGTTGAAACGGCCATCAGATGCGCGCCATAGGCGCCGGATTGACTGATGATAGCTACGCTACCCGCTTTGGGAAAGGCTAACTCGCAGCCCGTCGCAAACGTGCCATAAAAATGATGACACGGGTTGATGATACCAAGCGAGTTGGGACCAATCAGGCGCATGCCGTGCTTGTGAGCAGCATCAACTAATTTTTGCTGTTCAAGTGCACCCTCTGGGCCGATTTCAGCAAAGCCCGCAGTGAATAGAATGGCCGCCGCACAACCCCGCTCAGCGAGGGCAGTCACCGACTCAAGTGCCGCTGAGGCGGGGACAATCACGATGGCGACATCGGGCGTTTCGGGTAGCGCTGCGACATTGGGGTAGGCCGTGAGGCCTTGAACCGTCGCGCGGTTTGGATTGACGGGAAAAATCTTGCCCTGATAGCCCTGACTCCGCATAAAGGCAATGGGTCGTCCGCCAATTCGAGAGGAATCATCAGAGGCACCGATCACGGCAACGGATTGTGGATTGAGGAGTTTGGCAATACGGGTAGGGTCGTTCGGGCGCATGGTTGTCTCGGTTTTTATCTGTGCGTAAATATTTGGGTAAATATTACAGCTACACTGACTTTAAGCTTTTACTTTGTCTTTTTTATTCAATCAGGAGAATAACCATGGGTGCAATTACTCGCATTGATTCTAACGAGCGTCTGAGCCGTGTCGTCGTCCATGGCGACACCGTCTATGTCGCTGGTATTACCTCGAGCGTCAAGGGCGATGTTGTGGCGCAGACCCGCGACGTGTTTGCAAAAATTGACGGTCATTTGGCCAGCGCTGGAACGGATAAACATCATCTATTGACGGTACAGATTTGGTTAAAGGACATCACCAAGGATTTTGAGGGGATGAATTCAGTGTGGGCTGAGTGGGCGCCTAAAAACGCATTGCCAACGCGCGCCACGGGCGAGGTCAAATTGGCCGCACCTGACTTGCTGGTTGAGGTTATTGTGTCTGCAGCTAAAAAGTAATGTCAAAAAAGAACGTGGTCGTTGCCGTTATCGGAGCGGGTCCTGCAGGGTTAATGGCGGCAGAAACGCTGGTCCGAGAGGGCATGACGGTGCAGGTCTATGAGGCAAAGCCTTCGGTAGGCCGCAAGTTCTTGATGGCGGGACGGGGTGGGCTCAATATTACCCACTCCGAATCCTCGGATAAATTTGTCACGCGTTATGGCGCGCGTGCGGCTGAAATCGGACGCATGCTTGAGCAGTTTGATGCCGAGGCACTGCGCGCTTGGGTGCATGCGCTCGGGATTGAGACCTTTGTGGGTTCGTCGGGGCGGGTGTTTCCCCATGAAATGAAGGCGGCGCCTTTATTACGAGCTTGGATGCATCGTCTGCGTATTCAAGGCGTGCAATTTTTGATGCGGCATCGCTGGCTGGGTTGGGACGATACGCAGCAGCTGCGATTCGAGACACCCAGAGGTGAGATCACGACAACGCCCGATGCCACGGTTTTGGCGCTTGGGGGCGGGAGCTGGGCCAGACTCGGTTCGGATGGTGCCTGGTGGCCCTGGCTCAAAGAGCTAGGCGTGCCGCTGAGCCCTTTGTTACCAAGCAATGGAGGCTTTGAGACGACGTGGTCCGCGCATTTTCTGGAAAAGTGCGCAGGCGAGCCGATTAAAACCGTAGCGTTCCGGATTGAGGGTAGTAAAGCTGCGCCTTTGCGTGGTGAGTGCGTGGTGACGCAGCATGGTCTCGAGGGTGGTGCGATTTATGCCTTGTCAGCTGCGCTACGCGATCGGATTTTGTCGCGCGGAAACGTCACCTTGTTGTTGGATCTCTTGCCCGATCACAGTCCTCAGCGGGTTCTCGACGAAGTGTCGCGCGCACGCGGGACGCGTTCGATGTCGTCGCATTTACGTACGCGCCTAGGCTTGCAAGGTGTGCGTGCCGCACTATTGCGTGAGCGACTTTCGGTCGAGGTGTTTAACGATCCGCAAAAGCTCGCGTTTGGAATTAAGAATCTACCGATCGTGTTGAGTGCATGTCGCCCCATTGACGAGGCCATCAGTACGGCGGGGGGTGTGCAGTTTGAAGGAATGACTGAACACGGGATGTTGAAAAATCTACCTGGTGTGTTTTGTGCTGGCGAAATGCTGGACTGGGAGGCGCCGACAGGAGGTTACTTGCTCAACGGGGTGATGGCGTCGGGGCAAGCGACGGCTAAAGGTCTGTTGGCGTGGCTTGAGAGCAGACCCTAAGGTTAAACAGAATTAAAGTTGAATGACTAGTTTTTGTTTTTCAATAATCTGTTTAAATCCTTCTGAGGTGGATGCCCAGTCTACGATATCAACTTTATAAGGGAGTGCGGAGTTTGATAGCGCCTCACTGAGCGCCGCACGCGTTTCGATAGAAATCGGTTCCTCTCCCACTAAAGCCAGATCGAGATCTGAGTAGGGTTTGTAAGCTCCCGTCACTCTGGAGCCAAAAGCCCACACTTTAAAGTCAGGGGTATATCTCTTCAAAATGCTTTGAAGAAGGCTTAGCTCCTCTGCAGTCATCGCAAGGACTGAGTGAGGGATCATGCGATACGCTCTTGAAGAGACTTTAGTAGAGCTTTGGCTTCCTCTAAAAACCCTGGAATACTTTTTACCACTTGAACAGCGATCGCCTCATCATAGGTGTGGCTTGTTTTAATGCGCATTTCTCTATAAACGCGCCAATCGTTCCAGTCGCCTTTAAGCAATCCTTGTTCATTGGCCGTGCGAATTAAGTTTGCAAATGGCATGGCGTCGAATTGACTTGGATCGGCTGAGCTCATTTCGAGATAGCGCTTAAGCACTAAGCCTGCATCAAGTCGATTGATAGCGTTCTCTAAGGCAGACAAATCAAGAGGTATTGGCATTATTAGCAGCCTTAAAGTCAAATCTTTATCGACCCTGCATTTTAGGTGAAGTCACGCGCCTCACCGATTGCTTTTAATTCTCTGTTTCAATGTTTAACAAGTTTGGTTGGATTTGTTCGATGGCTTTATTGAGGCAATCGAGGACAAGTTCAGTGCGGTCTTTGTCTAGTCGTGAGCTCAAGGTCCCGACGCTGATGGCGGCGACAGGGAGCTTGTTTTTATCAAAGATCGGGACGGCGATGGTGCGTACGCCGGGCAACTCGACGACGTCGCTGACGACGTGACCGCGGGTACGGGCACGCGCGATGTTTTTACGGACTTCGGCTTCGGAGTAGTTGGGAAACTTTTCGACGCAACGGTCTTTGTTGATTTTGAGGATGCGCTCGATTTCGTTGTCGTCCAGAAAACTTAAAATCGCGAGTGCGCCCCCACCGATATTAATGGGGCGACGACGTCCGACCTCGAGCACAAAGACCTTGATGGGAAACGCGCCCTCGGCGCGATCGATGCACACACCGTCAAAACCCGCGCGGATAGTCAAAAACACGGTATCGCCCGTGCATTGCGCAATTTGTTGCAGTTGCGCGTGACAGAGGTCGCGCATATTGGTGCGAGGGCTGGCGACCAAGCCCATTTCGTAGATCAAATTACCCAGGAAGTAACGTTTGGTAGACTCGTCCTGACGGATCAGCCCTTCGGACACCAAGCCTTGCAAGATCCTGTGCGCAGTTGGGCGCTCAATGTTAATTTCCGTACAGAGATCAATGAGCCGGGCACCAACACGATTGCGTGCGGCGACGCCGCGCATCAGTGCAGCGACGCGTTGAACCACTTGGGTGCCTGATTTGATGGCGGGTGATGCGGTGTTCATGAGGTGGAATGATCACAGTTCAATATATGAGCTAGTGTTCCACATTATGGCGTGAGGTCTCATCGCTGTCTACAGAATCAAGCTGGCTAAAATCAACATACGACTCTTCTATTAGCGATACAACCATGTTCGATGTCTCCACACTCTCGCGTTTGTCTAAAAACGAGCAATATCAGCAGGTTTCCCAGCAGGCGCGAGTGTTGATGGAAGGGGAAACGGATCGGATTGCCAATGCCGCGAATATGTCGGCGCTGGTGATGCACGCCTTGCCAGACCTGAATTGGGCGGGTTTTTATTTTTATGACGGCACCGAGCTTGTGCTCGGGCCGTTTCAGGGCAAGCCGGCGTGCTTACGTATCCCGCTCGAGCGGGGCGTCTGTGGTGCGGCAGCCAGGACACGCTCAACCCAGCTCGTACCCGATGTGCATGCCTTCCCCGGTCATATCGCTTGCGATGCAGCATCGCGCTCAGAAATCGTGGTGCCGTTGGTCCACGAGGGTCGTTTGATTGGCGTTTGGGACGTAGACAGCCCCATTGCAGCGCGCTTTGATGTAAAAGATCAAAGCGGTATGGAGACGCTGTGCCATATTTATCTCGATTCGGTATTTGGTATTCGATGAACACAACAACACATCATCTTGAGTTTGATTACGTCATCGTTGGCGCAGGGTCTGCTGGGTGTTTGTTGGCCAATCGTCTTTCTGCCGATCCAAATAACCGTGTGTTATTGCTCGAAGCGGGCGGTCCGGATAACTGGCATTGGATTCATATCCCTGTTGGGTATTTGTACTGCATCGGTAATCCTCGCACGGACTGGTGCTATCGCACCAAGGCTGATCCGGGAATCAATGGTCGCGAGCTGGGTTATCCGCGGGGTCGTGTATTGGGCGGTTGCTCGTCGATTAACGGCATGATTTATATGCGTGGTCAGAGCGCGGACTATGACGGTTGGGCCGCGTTGGGGAATCAAGGCTGGGGCTGGGATGATGTTTTGCCTTTGTTTAAAGGCATGGAAGACCACCATGCCGGCGCGAGTCCTTTTCATGGCGCGGGGGGCGAGTGGCGTGTTGAGCCCGTTCGTCTCTCCTGGGAGATCCTCGATGCGTTTCGCGACGCCGCGGCGCAGGCCGGTATTGCGCCTACCACTGATTTCAACCGCGGCGATAACGAAGGCAGTAGTTATTTCGAGGTCAATCAACGCTCGGGTTTTCGTTGGAATGCCTCAAAGGCTTTTTTGCGGCCGATCAAGCATCGTCGTAACTTGACGGTGTTGACGGGTGCGCGCACGACACGCTTGTGTCTCGAAGGTAAGCGTGTCACGGGTGTTGAATTTATTCGTGAGGGTCAGACCCATGTTGCTCGAGCGCAGCGGGAGGTCGTGATGGCCGCCGGTGCGATTGGTACGCCGCAGCTTTTGCAAGCTTCAGGAATCGGGCCCGCCGAGGTGCTCGGTCCTTTGGGTATCCCTCTGACCCATGAATTGCCCGGTGTCGGGCAAAATCTGCAAGATCACTTGCAGCTGCGCATGATTTATCGTGTGGAGGGTACACGTACATTAAATACGCTGGCGAATTCCTGGCTTGGAAAGGCGCGAATCGGCTTAGAGTATTTGCTCACGCGCCGTGGTCCGATGAGTATGGCGCCCTCGCAGCTGGGTGTCTTTGCTAAGTCTGGTCCTGAGCAGACCCGCGCCAATGTCGAGTATCACGTGCAACCGTTGTCGCTCGAGCGCTTTGGCGAGCCGTTGCATGATTTTCCGGCATTTACCGCGTCGATTTGTAATGTGCGTCCGACTAGTCGAGGCTATGTCAATATTGTCTCGCCTGATACGGCACAGGCACCTGAAATTTTGTGCAATTACTTGTCGACGCCTGAGGATAGGCATGTCGCGGCTGATAGCATTAGATTGACACGACGTATCGTTGGGCAGTCCGCCTTGGCACGGTTTAAACCCGTTGAAATCAAGCCGGGCTTGATGACGCAAGCGGCTGGTGGCGATACTGAGCAAGTCAATCAAGAGGCCAATGAGGAAGCGCTCGCCCGCGCAGCCGGTGAAATCGGGACGACGATTTTTCATCCGGTGGGTACGTGCAAAATGGGTCATGACGCGATGGCGGTGGTGGACGATACTTTGCGCGTGCACGGTCTGACCGGATTGCGTGTGGCCGATGCCTCGATCATGCCCACGATTACCTCAGGCAATACCAACTCGCCCACAATGATGATCGCGGAAAAAGCTGCCAGACTCATTCTTTTACAAAATACTTAATCACTAGGAGCGCAATATGTCCGATCTCGCTTTTTCATCTCTTACACAGCTCGCGCAAGGTTTGCAGCAAAAGAAATACAGCTCCGAAGACATCACGCGTGAGTATTTAAATCGAATTCAAAAAGCCAACGGTAAGCTTCATGCCTATGTGAGCGTGAACGAAGAAAGCGC
>JBIKOQ010000085.1:0-6334 GCA_044357955.1 Burkholderiaceae bacterium
TTTGTCGATGGCGAGGATCTCTGGCTTGTCGCCACGGGTACCGGGCTCTCCGCCTATCTCTCTATGCTGCGTGATCCAGCCACATGGCACCGTTTTAAACGCATCGTTTTGCTGCACGGTGTCAGAACAGCCAATGAACTTGCCTACCGCCAAGAACTCTTAGCGCTCGCACACCTCGCCGACCCTCAGCGGGCTCAATTCATTTACCTACCCGTGACATCTCAGGAACCCTTGACTCGTGCGCTCTCGCCTTCGATTCAGTCGCAAGGGCTGCACCCGGCCCGCCTCACGACGCTATTGACCACGGGCGAACTCGAACAACGCGTAGGGGTTGCGCTTGAGCCGACCCGCTCGCGCGTCATGCTGTGCGGCAATCCCGCGATGGTGACGGACATGCGTGGCTTGCTCGCCGAGCGTGGTTTTGCTCCAGGTCGACGCGGGGTTGCAGGCAATCTTGCCGTCGAAAACTACTGGTAAACCCTTGTGGGCGTGGTGACTAAACGACATTTTGTTGCGATGCAACAAATAACCTGCATTTAGTCGCTCAACTCACTTCAGATCAGGAGCATAATGCGTTATCACATGACATTTTTTGGAATGACGCATGCTCTATGACTTGCATGAAATGCACCGGGCCCTCATGTCGCCTCTTGCACACTTCACCGAAGTGGGTTCCAAACTCTTCTCTCACCCCGCTAGTCCTCTTGCCTACTCGCCCATGGCGCGACAAATGGCTGCTGGCTACGAGTTCATTCATCGGCTTGGTAAAAAGTACGAAAAACCTGCCTGGGGCTTACCTACGACTGAGGTCAACGGCAAACCTGTCGCCGTCAGCGAAGAGACGGTTTTCGCCAAGCCTTTTTGCAATCTGATTTATTTCAAACGCGATATTTCCGAAAAACTTCGCAAAGCGACACCTAAAATATTAGTGATCGCACCAATCTCTGGCCACCACGCTACGCTGTTGCGTGACACCGTGCGCGCTTTACTGCCTGAGCATGAGGTCTATGTCACGGACTGGATCGATGCGCGCATGGTCCCCATCGCCGCTGGCCCATTCCATTTAAACGATTACGTCCATTACATTCAGGACTTTATTCGCCACCTTGGCCCCGATGTTCACGTGATGTCCGTGTGTCAGCCCACCGTACCCGCCCTCGCTGCAATCTCACTGATGGCGACCAACAAAGATCCCTGCTTGCCGCGCAGCATGGTGATGATGGGTGGTCCGATCGATCCACGCTGCTCCCCCACTCAGGTCAACCGACTGGCTACGACCAAGCCATTCGAATGGTTCGAAGAAAAGCTCATCCATACCGTTCCTGCCCAATACCCAGGAGCCGGTCGTCGCGTTTATCCTGGCTTTTTGCAACACGCCGGCTTTTTGTCGATGAATCCGGATCGTCATCTCAAATCACACTACGATTTTTACTTGGACTTATTGCGTGGCGATGACGATGATGCCGAGGCGCATCGCCGCTTTTATAACGAGTACAACGCCGTACTCGATATGTCCGCCGATTTTTATCTTGATACGATTCGTGTTGTGTTTCAAGATTTCGATTTACCCAATGGCACCTGGGAAATCGATGGACAACTTGTGCGTCCTGCTGACATCAAAACGGTCGCCTTGTTTACGATCGAAGGCGAACTCGACGACATCTCTGGCGAAGGCCAAACACGCGCGGCTCACGCCCTCTGTTCAGGGATTCCAGCCAAGCGCAAGCACCACTTCACTGCGCCTGACTGCGGCCATTACGGTATTTTTTCGGGACGCCGCTGGCGCACGATGATTTGCCCACAAATCGCGGAATTTATCCGTCGGGTCTAATGCTGGCTGAACGTATCAATCGTCTGCTACCGCAGACTCAATGTACGAAATGTGGGTTTGAGGGATGCGCACCTTACGCACGCGCCATCGCCGAGGGTAGCGCCCCCATCAATCGCTGCCCTCCTGGCGGCGATGCTGGGATCGCCGCACTAGCTCAACTGCTTGACCAGCCCATACTGCCTCTCGATACAAGTTGCGGTCTCCACATCCCCCTACAGGTTGCTGTGATCGATGAGCAGTTTTGTATTGGCTGCACACTTTGCATCCAGGCCTGCCCTGTCGACGCTATTTTAGGTGCGTCAAAAGTCATGCACACCATCATCGCGGCTGACTGCACTGGCTGTGACTTATGTGTCGCCCCTTGCCCAGTGGACTGCATTGACATGGTCAATGTCGAGCCAACACGGGCCTGGACGCGGACCGATGCCGATCAGGCGCGCGCGCGCTATGAGCGCCGCATCATTAGGCTCAATAAAACGCCCGCCAGCTTAAGAAGTACTGAGCAGCCTCCCCTTCAAACCGCCCCCATCACCAATACGAACGAAGACAAACGCACAGCCGCCCAAGCCGCGCTTGCGCGCGCACGTGCTCGACGCAATGCCAGCACGCCATGAATCCACAAAAACGCAAAGAAATTTTTACCCGTCTGCGTGCGGCCAATCCCAACCCGACGACGGAGTTGGAATACGGTAGCGATTTTCAGCTGTTGATCGCCGTTCTGCTCTCGGCACAAACGACCGACAAAGCTGTCAATATCGCCACCCGCAAGTTTTTCCCTCGCTACGGCACGCCCAAAGCACTCTTGGCGCTCGGCGAAGAAAAACTCATGGCCTACATCAAGACCATCGGTCTTTTTAAAACAAAGGCGAAAAACGCGATTGCCACCTGCAAAATATTGCTCGAGCAGCATGGGGGCAAGGTCCCCCAGTCGCGAGAAGCGCTCGAAGCACTCCCAGGGGTGGGTCGCAAAACGGCCAACGTAGTACTAAACACTGCGTTTGGCCAGCCGACCATTGCTGTCGACACCCATATTTTCAGAGTTTCAAACCGGACCAAAATCGCCCCCGGCAAAGATGTCGTTGCCGTCGAAAAAGGGCTAGAAAAGTTCGTTGCCGACGAATTCAAGCTTGATGTGCATCACTGGCTCATTTTGCATGGGCGCTATATTTGTGTCGCGCGTACGCCAAAATGTCCTCAGTGCGGCATTTCTGACCTCTGTGAGTACACAAAAAAAACCAAGGGTTAACAACCCTCAGGCAAACCCTCATTGAGTTTTACTGCTGATTTACGCCATACTTCGTCATCAAATTTAAAATTTTTGGCGGGTTGCTGCATGCAAGACATCATTCTTGAGACGAAAGGGCTCACAAAAGAATTTCGTGGTTTTGTAGCGGTCAATGAAGTGTCTCTGCGCGTACAGCGCGGTCAAATCCACGCCCTGATTGGCCCCAATGGTGCGGGCAAGACCACGTGCTTTAACCTGCTGACCAAGTTTTTAACGCCCACCCGTGGCAGCATTACCTTTAATGGCCTCGACATTACCCGAGACACCCCAGCGCACATTGCCCGACGAGGCATTATTCGCTCCTTTCAGATATCCGCTGTCTTTCCTCATCTTTCTGTACTCGAAAATGTCAGGATTGGATTACAACGCGAAACGGGTCTTTCCTTTAACTTTTGGCAAAGCGATCAAAGACTGAACGCCTTAAACGAGCGCGCCCGAGAACTCCTCGAGCAAGTCGATCTTGGCGATTTTGCGGACGAAATGACAGTCAACCTTCCTTATGGACGCAAACGCGCGCTCGAAATCGCCACGACGCTCGCGATGGAGCCTGAGCTCATGCTACTTGATGAACCCACACAAGGCATGGGCCATGAAGATGTCGATCGCGTGACGCAACTCATTAAGCGCGTCAGTGTCGGCCGCACGATCTTGATGGTTGAACACAACATGAATGTCGTGTCTTCGATCGCCGACACGATTACGGTACTCGCGCGCGGCGCGGTGTTGGCTGAGGGCAACTACGCCCACGTTTCAAAAGATCCCGCCGTGATGGAAGCCTATATGGGCACGACTGAAGGCGAACTTGAGGGAGCACACGGATGAGTACGAGCGCACTCGAAATCACTGATCTGCAAGCTTGGTATGGCGAGTCTCACATTTTGCATGGCGTCAACCTCACGGTAAATAAAGGCGAAGTCGTCACCCTCCTAGGTCGTAATGGCGCGGGACGGACCACGACTTTACGCGCGATCTTGGGTCTGACGGGCTCTCGCAAAGGATCCGTCCGTATTCATGGGCAAGAAGCCATCGATATGCCGACCTTCAAGATCGCACATCTCGGGATCGGCTATTGCCCAGAAGAGCGTGGCATTTTTGCCAGCTTGTCCTGCGAGGAAAATCTCCTCTTACCCCCCCCTGTAGGCGTACCTGGCGGCGGTATGACGCTTGCTGAAATTTATGAAATGTTTCCAAACCTCTTGGAGCGACGTCACTCACCAGGCACTCGCCTGTCAGGAGGTGAGCAACAAATGCTGGCAGTGGCGCGCATTTTGCGAACAGGTGCCAATCTGCTCTTGCTAGATGAAATTTCTGAAGGGCTTGCGCCAGTGATTGTGCAAGCGCTGAGTCGCATGATCAAAATGCTCAAAGACAAGGGTTACACCATCGTCATGGTTGAGCAAAATTTCCGCTTTGCCGCACCCTTGGCGGATCGATTTTATGTCATGGAACACGGGCAAATTGTTGAACACTTTGACGCCCGTGAACTCAAGGAAAAGCAATCTGTACTCAATGAATTACTCGGTGTCTAACAATAAAATTTTAATCGCAGCAACCCCCTGGAGAACTACATGAAACTTCGTACCCTAAGCGCTTCGCTCATGATCGCGGGCCTCGGTCTTGTTGGCCATACTGCACAAGCTAATGTTACCGACAACGTCATTCGTATCGGTTTCGTCACCGATATGGCCAGCGTCTATTCAGACATTGATGGCGCAGGCGGCGTTGAGGCGGTCCGCATGGCCATTGCCGATGCAGGCGGTCAGATCGACGGAAAAAAGATTGAACTTTTATTTGCTGATCACCAAAACAAAGCGGACGTCGCAGCTGCGCGTGCGCGGGAATGGTTCGACCAGCAAAAGATCGACTTGCTCATCGGTGGTACGAACTCTGGCGTGAACCTTGCCCTAGCTGGCATCGCCGCTGAAAAGAAGAAGCCCTTTTTCGCCATTGGTGCCGCAGCCTCGGACCTCACAGGTTCACAATGCACCCCCTACACCGTTCACTGGGCCTATGACACCGTTGCCTTAGCTCGTGGCACTGGCTCTGCCGTTGTAAAAGCGGGTGGTAAAACTTGGTACTTCTTGACGGCTGACTACGCCTTTGGTCATGCACTTGAGCGTGATACCGCTAAGGTCGTCAGAGAAGCCGGTGGTGAAGTCAGAGGTCAAGTGCGCGCACCACTGAACTCCTCAGACTTCTCCTCCTTTTTGTTGCAAGCGCAAAGCTCCAAGGCACAGATCCTAGGCTTGGCGAATGCGGGTGGTGACACGATCAACTCGATCAAAGCTGCCAACGAATTCGGCATCGGTAAAACCATGAAACTGGCTGGTCTGCTGATTTTCATTAACGATATCCACTCGCTCGGGCTTCAGGCTACTCAAGGCATGCAGTTCACCGACGGCTGGTATTGGGATCAAAACGATGAAACACGTGCTTGGTCTAAAAAATTCGAAGCACGTGTCAAGCGCAAACCTTCGATGATTCAAGCAGGTAATTATTCAGCAGTATCGTTCTACCTGAATGCTGTTAAAGCCACGAAAACTGATGATGGCGACACCATCATGAAATGGATGAAGTCCAACAAGGTCAACGACATGTTCGCCAAGAACGGTTATGTCCGCGAAGACGGACGTATGGTGCATGACATGTTCCTGATGGAAGTTAAAAAACCAAGCGAGTCCAAAGGGCCTTGGGACTACTACAAGCAAATCGCAGTCCTGCCAGGTGAAGAGGTGTTTACCAAGCTCTCCGAATCCACCTGCAAACTTGTCAAGAAGTAAGCAAGCAGGCCCACCCCCTGGAGACGCCAGAGTCTTTCAGGGGGTATGACGCAGTAAGAGCAATTGGCTTCATGAAGTAGGCAGACGATGATCACTATTTTTGGTATTCCCTTGCAAGCGTTTCTCGGTCAGCTTCTGCTTGGCTTGGTGAACGGCTCCTTCTATGCCATCTTGTCGCTGGGCTTAGCCGTTATTTTCGGTTTACTCAACGTCATTAATTTTGCGCACGGCGCACTGTACATGCTGGGTGCTTTTCTAGCCTGGATGGGTTTGCACTACCTCGGTCTCAATTACTGGGTGATGCTGCTCGTCGCGCCTATTTTGGTCGGCTTATTCGGCATTCTCATTGAAAAATTTCTACTCAAGCATCTCTACAAGCTTGATCACCTCTATGGCCTCTTATTGACCTTCGGTATTACGCTTTTGATCGAGGGTTTG
>JBIKOQ010000129.1:0-5371 GCA_044357955.1 Burkholderiaceae bacterium
GCTCGTGGGTGAGGACTTCAGATTTGGCCGTCAACGCACCGGGGATGTTCATTTACTCAAAAAACTTGGTCAACAATGCGGCATCGACGTCCACACCTTAAGTGACATTACGGACGAGCAAGGACGGCGCATTTCGAGCTCTGAGGTCCGAGGCGCCTTGGCGGCCGGGGATATGAACCGAGCGGCAAGCCTTCTGGGACGTCCCTATGCGATGACCGGACATATTGTTCACGGTAAAAAACTCGGCCGTACCCTGAATATGCCAACGATGAATATGCGAGTCACTCCTCGCTGCGCAGCCCGCTCAGGCATCTACGTCGTGCGCGCGCACGGACTTGGTTTGACCCCTCGGCCCGGAGTTGCTAGCCTTGGAGTCCGGCCAACAGTCGAAAACGACGGACGAATCTTGCTAGAAACACACTTATTTGATCTGAACGTAGACGCATACGGTAAACTTGTACGAGTAGAACTCCTGCAGCATCTGCGGGACGAAGAAAAGTTTCCCGATCTGCCAACCTTGACTGCCGCCATGCATGCTGATGCGCTGCATGCGCGCGCTTACTTTGCGCTCCATGGACTATAAAAACACACTCAATCTGCCCGATACACCTTTCCCGATGCGTGGAGACCTTCCGCGTCGAGAGCCCGCTTGGGTCGCACAATGGCAACAAAAAAAGGTTTATCAAGCGATCCGCGACGCAAGCCGTGGTCGCCCCACTTTTTTATTACATGATGGCCCGCCCTATGCGAATGGCGATATTCATATCGGTCATGCCGTCAATAAAATCCTAAAAGACATTGTTGTAAAAAGCCGCAACATGGCTGGCTTTGATGCGACCTACGTTCCGGGCTGGGACTGCCACGGCATGCCGATCGAAATTCAAATAGAAAAGAAATTCGGTAAACATCTGCCCGTTGCCGAGGTTCAGGCCAAGGCACGCGCCTATGCACTTGAGCAAATAGAACGTCAGAAAAAAGACTTTGAACGTCTTGGCGTGCTGGGAGACTGGAACCGCCCCTATCTCACGATGAATTTCAGTAACGAAGCCAATGAGATCAGGGCGCTTGGGCGTATTTTAGAAAAAGGTTATGTCTTTCGTGGCTTAAAGCCCGTGAACTGGTGCTTTGATTGCGGCTCAGCCTTGGCAGAGGCCGAGGTCGAGTACGCCGACCGCAAGGACCCTGCCGTCCACATTGCATTCCCTTTTGCGGATTGTGCCGCCCTTGCCAAAGCCTTTGGTTTGTCCGAATTGGCGGCAGGTGCGATCGTGATCTGGACGACAACGCCTTGGACCATTCCCTCAAACCAAGCACTGAATATCCATCCAGAGTTCAACTATGCATTGGTTAAAGTCTCTCCCGCCCCAGCGACAGGCTCTTTTTTAATCATCGCTGCAGACAGAGTTGAGACTTGCCTCAAGGAATGGGGGCTCGAAGGCCAAATTATTGCTCAATGCGTTGGCCAAGCACTGAATGGCATCACCTTCCATCACCCCTTAGCAAATTTTGACGAAGGCTATCGCCGTGTCGCGCCGATTTATCTTGGCGACTATGTCACGCTCGACACCGGAACAGGTGTCGTGCACTCCGCACCGGCGTATGGTGTAGAGGACTTTCAGTCCTGCAAGGCCCATGGAATGAAGGATGCCGATATCATTAACCCAGTGATGGGGGACGGAAGATTCGTACCCTCCTTACCCGGTTTCGGCGGGCTCAGCATCTGGGATGCCAATCCAAAGATTGTCGAGGCCTTGAATGGGTCTGGCACGCTCATCAAGCAAGAGTCTCACTCACACAGCTACATGCATTGTTGGCGTCATAAGACACCGATTATTTACCGCGCCACAAGCCAGTGGTTCGCAGGTATGGACGTTGTGCCAAACGATGGTCAACCAACGTTGCGCGAAAGTGCGTTGGCAGCGATCGATGCGACGGCGTTCTATCCCGCCTGGGGCCGCGCCCGTTTGCACGCAATGATTGCAAACCGTCCTGACTGGACGCTCTCCCGACAACGTCAATGGGGTGTCCCGATGGCGTTTTTTATCCATAAGGAAACAGGCGCGCTTCATCCCAATACACCCGCCCTGCTCGAAGAAGTTGCTAAACGAGTGGAAAAGTTTGGCATCGAAGCTTGGCAAGCGATTGAACCTTCTGACTTGCTGGGTGAAGACGCCAAGCATTATGAAAAAAATCGTGACACGCTCGACGTTTGGTTCGATTCTGGCACCACGCACGCCACCGTTTTAGGTGGGCCTGGCAACAAGCATCATGGCTCGCACGGAGAGTTGCCCTGGCCCGCTGACATGTATCTCGAAGGTTCTGATCAGCATCGCGGTTGGTTTCACTCTTCGCTGCTGACGGGCTGCATGCTTTCAGGACGCGCGCCTTATAAAAGTCTGTTAACCCATGGTTTCGTGGTCGATGGACAAGGTCGCAAAATGAGCAAGTCGGTCGGCAACGTCATTGCGCCTCAGAAAGTTTCAGACAGTTTAGGGGCTGAAATTTTGCGCCTATGGGTTGCGAGCACCGACTACTCGGGTGAGCTTTCAATCTCGGACGAAATTCTCAAGCGCGTGGTTGAAGGCTATCGTCGTATTCGCAATACTTTACGTTTCCTACTCGCCAATCTCTCTGACTTTGATGCCTCTACGGATGTGATCGATGCAAAAGATCTCCTTGAGATGGATCAATATGCACTCGCCATGACAGCGCAAATGCAGGCGGAAGTACTTTCGCATTTCGAAAAATACGACTTTCAGCCTGCAATGTCCCGAATACAGCACTTTTGCTCCGAAGATCTTGGTGCGTTTTACCTCGACGTTCTCAAGGATCGCCTATATACCTCCGCGCCCCGAAGCCACGCACGCAGGTCAGCTCAGACAGCACTCCTGCATATTACGCAAACGCTGCTCAAACTGATGGCACCCGTTCTTTCGTTTACCGCCGAAGAAGCTTGGGATATTCTGTTGGGGACCACACTCAAAACCACTTCCGATATTGGACGCATCACAATATTTACGGAGTGTTTTCATGTGATGCCTGTCATCTCGGGCTCTGAAACCCTCAATCAACGCTGGGCTCGACTCCGAGAAATTCGTGCGCTCGTCATACGAAAACTCGAAGATTTGCGTAGCGCAGGTAGCATTGGCTCCTCCTTGCAAGGCGAAGTCGATCTCAAGGCGAGCGGCGAAGATCTTGCCTTGCTTCAAAGTGTCGCAGATCAACTGCCCTTTATCTTTATTGTTTCGCGCGCCGGCGTGCATACCGGTGCTGGAGAGCTTGCTATCGATATCAGCCCTTCCTCGCACGAAAAATGTGAGCGTTGCTGGCACTGGCGTGATGATATTGGTCACGATCCTGCCCATCCACATATCTGCGGTCGCTGTGTGGCAAGCCTAAACGAAGCCTCATCCTCCTGAGCATGAGCACTCCAGCACAGGAACATGAGCCTTCCAATCCAAGCTCCGACCAATACCGTGGTTTGGTGAGATGGCTGTTAGCGGCGCTCATGTTGATCGTGCTTGATCAAATCACGAAAATTGGTTTTGATCACTTGTTGAGATACGGTCAGCGCATCAACATACTGCCATTTTTTGACTTTACCTTGCTCTATAACAAAGGTGCAGCGTTTAGTTTTCTGGCTGACCAAGCAGGTTGGCAACGCTGGTTTTTTACGGTATTGGGTTTGAGTGCGAGTGTCTTTATCCTCTGGATGATGCATACCCATCGCACCCAACATCGCTTCTTACTTGCACTCACCTTGATTCTAGGTGGAGCGCTCGGCAACGTCATAGATCGGATCGCTTATGGTCATGTCGTCGACTTTTTATTATTTTACTGGCGTGATTGGTATTACCCCGCCTTTAATGTGGCAGATGCGGGCATCACGGTCGGTGCTATTCTTTTAGTCATCGATGAAATTCTTCGTCTTCGAGGTCAGCATGCTAGATCTACATGAAAAACGGATTGTGCTGGGTTTGAGTGGTGGCATCGCCTGCTACAAGGCCGCCGATCTGGTGCGACGCCTCATCGAGCGTGGCGCGCAGGTCGATGTTGTGATGACTGAAGCTGCAACGCGCTTTATTACGCCTGTGACGCTCCAAGCGCTGAGCGGGCGTCCGGTGTTTGTCGATGCTTGGGATAGCCGTGTTCACAACAACATGGCGCATATCCAGCTCTCGCGCGGAGCCGATGCGATTGTGATTGCACCTGCTTCGGCTGACTTTATGGCCAAACTCGTCCAAGGCCGTGCAGATGATTTACTGTCGACACTATGTTTAGCGCGCGCATGTCCCCTTCTCGTTGCTCCCGCGATGAATCGAGAAATGTGGCTCGCCGCGCCGACACAACGCAATGTCGAGCAGCTTATTCTTGATGGTATAGAAATTTTAGGACCAGGAACCGGAGAACAAGCCTGTGGTGAAACGGGTGATGGGCGTATGCTTGAGCCTCTGCAAATCATTGCTGAACTCAAGGGTTTTTTTCAACCCAAGCTTCTAAAAGGTCTGCATGTTTTACTCACTGCAGGACCGACCGTCGAGCCTATCGATCCTATCCGCGTATTGAGCAACCGATCCTCCGGAAAAACGGGTTATGCGCTCGCGCAAGCCGCTTGGGAAGCTGGGGCCGATGTCACACTCATTTCGGGACCGACTGCGCTTGCTTGCCCTCACGGAGTTTCACGCGTTTGCGTCGAAACCGCTCAGCAGATGCTCGAGGCTGTCATGGAAAATATCCATGGTCAGGACATTTTTATCGCCGTTGCAGCTGTGGCAGATTGGCGCATTAAAAATATTTCTACTGAAAAAATTAAAAAAGACGGTCAAGCAACACCCAATCTACAGTTCGAAGCCAATCCAGACATTCTTGCGACTGTTGCAAGCCAAAAGTCCGGCCCTTGGTGCGTGGGCTTTGCTGCAGAAACTGAACATTTATCCGAATACGCACATGCCAAACGTTTACGCAAAGGGATTCCGATGTTAATTGGAAACTTGGCGCAACATGTGATGGACGCAGAAGATACGACTGTCTCGATTTTTGATAACCAGGGCGAGCAGACGCTGCCCTTAAGTACCAAACAGGATATTGCCCGACAGCTTGTCGCTGCCATTGCAGAGCGATTTAAACGTTCGCACCCCTCACGCTAATTTCCTACTGGTATTCGTATGCAAGCACTGATCGACCAACTTGTCTTATTTATTCAAAACAATCAGTCCTGGGCGGGTCTCGTTGTTTTATTAATGAGTTTCGGAGAGTCCTTATTCGTAATCGGATTATTTATTCCGGCCACTGTTCTGTTATTTGCAACAGGGACACTGATCGCGACCGGCACCCTTGATGCGGGACCTATTTTATTTTGGGGTGTTGTGGG
>JBIKOQ010000087.1:0-6290 GCA_044357955.1 Burkholderiaceae bacterium
GATGTAGTGGGTGGCAACCGCGTTGAAATGCGGATTACATGAGCCGCTGACATGAATCATGGCCGGGACATCGAGTTCGACCATTTTTTCGTACAGTGGGTACCACCACTTTTTATCCCAAAGAGGTGGATCGGTCCAGCGTCCGCCTGTTGGGTCGGGATTGATGTTGGCACCGATAAAACCAAACTCGTTGACGCAGCGCTCGAGTTCTTCGATGACGCGCTTGCCGGGTTGCACGCCAGCCGCCTGTGGCAACTGACACACGCCTATGAAATGATCTGGGTAGAGCTTGCAGACGCGATTGATTAATTCATTGTTGTAGCGCGCCCAGACAACGTTCGTATCTTCGTTGCCCATGTGATGGTCCATGGCAACCGCTTTAGGCGAAAAAATCGTCATGTCGATGCCGCGCTCTTTCATGATACGCAGCTGATTATTGTCGATACCGTGACGAATTTCGTCATCGGAGACGGCGGGTGGGGGGGCTGTCGGAGCTCGACCAGTTTGCTGGAACTCAGCGATCTGGTCGGCACGAAATTTGGCGACTTGAGGTGGGGTGGTCGTAAAGTGACCGTGGCAATCGATAATCATGTTTAAGCTCGGTAAACGATGAAAAAGAGCACTTTACACAATTTTCACGCGTTTGACGGACTTGTCCCTTGGGATAATATCTTGTGACACGATGATCTATCTTTTGCAAAATAGGAAGCCTAAGCCATGTCCAGCCCCGTGAACCAGCAGACTCTAGACTGGATCGCTGCTTTCGAGCAGCGCGCGACGCGTCACGTCGTGACCGTGGGTGAACACCAGGTGGTTTGGCGGCAGTTCGGTGAGGGATCGCCTTTGGTGCTGATTCATGGTGGACATGGCAGCTGGTTGCACTGGGCGCGCAATATCGAAAAGCTTTCTCAAGATTTTTCCCTTTGGATCCCTAACTTGGCGGGCTATGGTGACTCGAGCGACCCACGCTTTGATGACTTTTCAACCATGGTCGATGTCACCGCAGCGTGTCTGACGCAACTCTTTGGCTCCGACACCCCTTTCGATCTTGCGGGTTTTTCTTTTGGAGGGCTGGTGTCTGCCAACTTGGCGGCCAAGGGGCTGTCCGTTCGCCGTTTGGCGTTACTCGGGCCTGGTGGCCATGGCGGTCCACGTCGAGAACGTGGCAAGCTCGTCAACTGGAAGCGTGCCGAGACGTACGAAGACCTCCTCGAGGCAATGCGCTTTAACTTATGGGCGCATATGATTTACGCGGATACGCACATTGATGATTTTGCGATGGGGATTCATACCTATTCGTGCATCAACACCCGCTTTCGCAGTCGGGGTATCTCGGGGCGCGGCTTGTTGGGCCCAGCTTTGGATTTATACAACGGAGAGACGTTGATCATCTGGGGGGAGCATGACATCACATGCACCCCGGAGTATCTGATGACGCAGATGATCGACGGACATGCGAGACGCCAGGGTTTGATTTTGTCTGGGGTCGGTCATTGGGTCAATTACGAAGCCGTCGAGCCCGTCAATATTTTGCTCAAAGACTGGTTCAAAGCAGGCAAGATCGCGCACACGGTATAACGCTCGCTCAGTCCTCGTGCGGGTCGAGCGTTTGCGCACATGGGACTTGGATCACGGCATGATCTTGAAGGCGTACCGCAGTGAGATGGCCACCCCACAGGCAACCGCTATCGAGACAGATCACATCGCGATCGAGTTTGAGGCCCAGTGTGGACCAATGCCCAAACACGACGGTCACGTCACGCGTCGCGCGCTTAGGCAAGTTAAACCAAGGGATGAGGGCTTTGTCCTCGGGCGCAGGCTCAGTTTTGACATTGAGAAGCATTCGGCCTTGTTTGTCACAAAAACGCACGCGCGTGAGTGCGTTGATGATCACGCGCAAACGATCTGGTCCTTTGAGACGCTCATCCCACTGATCTGGTGTATTGCCATACATCAGTTGTAAATGCTTTTTCCAATCAGCGCTTTGAAGCGCCGCCTCGACTTCGCTCGCGAGTTCGAGGGTTTGTTCGGCATCCCACTCCGGTAGCACACCCGCATGAACGAGCAAGTGACCGTAGGCGTAATGCGCTAACGGCTGATGACGCAGCCAGTCAATCATGGCCTGCGCATCGGGGGCGGCGAGGATTTCGTCCAAGGTATCCTTTTTACCGTTTTTGCGTACTCCGGCCGCCATCGCCAGCAGGTGAAGATCGTGATTGCCCAACACGACTGTTGCGCGCTCACCCAATGACATGATCCGACGAAGTGTGGCCAGTGATTGTGGGCCGCGGTTGACGAGGTCACCCGCAAACCAGAAGTGAGCGTCGGCATCTTCTTGGATATCGGGCTGAGATAGCAAGGTATCAAGAGAGCCGCAGCAACCTTGAATATCTCCGATCATCCAGATGCTAGACATACTCATATGGGTGATTTCTTCCAAAAGGAGCGAGTCCGCTGACGGTTCGCGATGGCGTTGCGATTTTCCATTGTAAAGACCGCGGTGAGCGCGAGAATCATCGCGCCGATATTAGGCAGAAGTGCGGTGACTACGGGTGACCATTGATAGAGCAAGCTTACGTTCAGGGCAAGTTGGTTAATCATGAAAAAACCAGTGCCTAGCAAAATACCGAGAAACACCTTGGCGCCCACGCCTCCTCGACGTGTCTGCATAAAACTGATCGGCGCTGCGATCGTCAGCATGACTAGAAGCGTAAAGGGATATGCGAGCTTGCGCCACATGGCGACGACTTGACGATCGGCTTGAAGCTGGTTGCGATTGAGGTATTCGATATAGTCCTGAAGCGCGAAAAAAGACATCCGTTCGGGTGTCAAAATGCGGGCGATCAAGCGTTCTGCTGTGAGGGAGGTGTCAAAGCTGCGCTCGGCAGATTGCGTGATGGTCACAGAAGGTGTCTTAGACACCTGGGCATCAGCTAGCGATTTTTCGAGAGAGGGTGCAATATGATTTTCAGTGACTTGTTGCATGACAAGCTGGCCATCGACAAAACGACCGGCTTCAGATTGCGCGACGAGCGAGAGCGTCCGTCCGTCGGGAAATTCGTAGACGCGCAGATTGGCGACGTTGCCCGACGAGAGTAAGTTGCCAACGTTGATGATGCGGGTGCCGCCATGAGGCGTCGGCTCCTTGAACCAGTAGCCACTCGCTAGACGTCCGCCTTCGACTTTACCGCGCATGAGCAGGTTGGTTTCGCTACTTTTTATTTCAGCCATCGGCGTTAAAAATTCAGACAAAATAAGAGCGCCGAAAATAATGGGTAGGGATACAGTCCAGAGCATTTTCAACAGGCCAAAACCACTGACGCCAGAGACGCGCAAGATGACCAGCTCGTTGCGCTGAGCCAAGCCTGAGAGCGCCAAAATCGCGCCAATCAGCACGCCAATCGGCAATAGATCGTAGAGGCGTGTGGGAACGGACAGAAGCTGCAAATAAAAAAGTGCGGTAAGCGGAAACTTATCACCGACCGTGTCAAGCTCGTCGACGAGCGTAAAAAAAGTAAAAAGTCCGAGCAGGGCGATCAACACCACGGAGGTGGAGCGGTAAATTTCTCGGGCAAGGTAACGTCGGGCAGTTCGCATAGGTTTAAGTGTAATGCCCAATTACGCGCGGTTGAGTTCTGCGCGTAAAGTCGCCAGTACGGGCTCGACATCAGGACGCTTTCCATGCCATAGAAAAAAACTCTCAGCGGCTTGACCAACCAGCATGCCCAAACCATCACTGATTTGTGAGGCCCCCTCTTTTTTTGCTTGAATCATAAAGGCGGTTGGTTTGGCGCCATACATCATGTCGTAGGCCCAAGCGCCGGGTGCGTAGAGTCCTGTGGGTAATTCGGGAGTCTCACCGGTCAAGCTGCTAGCACTGGCGTTAATGACAAGATCCCAGCCGATGGGGTCCAAGGCTTCGGTCAAGCGACCTGCTGACAGTACTTGCAAGGCGGTCGGTGTCGCGTGATGCCACTCAGCGACGAGCGCATGGGCCCGCTCTGCTGTACGGTTGACAACGTGCAGTCGGGTGCAGCCTGTTTCAAGCAAGGGGCCTAGCACGCCGCGCGCGGCGCCACCCGCACCCACCATCAGGATTCGTGCACCCTCGCACCGAACACCCAAGCGTTTCAGATCTGCAACTAAGCCCACGCCATCCGTATTGCAGCCATGCAACACGCCTTGACGCATCCATAACGTGTTGACTGCTTGTGCTTGCTGTGCACGCGCGCTGAGATGCGCTCGCGCGAGCTCCCACGCCTCGAGTTTAAAAGGCACCGTGACATTGAGTCCCCGACCGCCATTTGTAAAAAATTGCATAACGGTGTGCATGAACCCATCGAGCGGCGCTTCCAGATGCTCATAGATCAAGGATATATGGGTTTGCGCTGCAAACTGTTGATGGATCGAAGGTGAGCGACTGTGTTTGACGGGATTGCCGATCACCGCAAAGCGCGCCGGTGTCAGGGAGGAGGGCATGGTGGTCGGTTTGATGCTTGAGGTCATGGTTGTCTTGTCTCTAGTGCGCCGTTAACGAAATGCCAGGTTCGAGTCAGAACAAGCTGGTCGATTTGACGTGCCATGTCAGCGGGAAAAGGCGCGAAGGGTGCCGAAAGTTGAGCAATACGTTGCACGGCTTGATTCAGTAAAGGCTTATTGGACGGACGATTAATCGTCAAGTCCACAATTGTTCCATCCGCGCGTATGGTCAAGGTCGCTTGCACGCTGCCATAGGACTTGCCATCAACGCCGCTTGGGTAGTGTTCTGTGCCGACTTGTTCAATACGCTGCCGCCATTGATCGATATAAGGTGCAAAGGCTGTTTTGCGCGCAGATACAGCATTAAAGTGTTTGCGGGGCTGTGCGTTGTCACGCTCAACCCGCTGTTTTAGAACGGCGATTTGTCCATTGAGAATCATACTGTCTTGATCGATCTGGTCCTCGCCGGCGACATCGCTTGAATCAGTAGGGTTTGTTGCGGGACGTCCCTGTATGACCCACTCTTTGGATGTGAGTTGGGTGAGAAGCTGTTGCTGTTGTAGTTCAAGTTGTTGTCTTTGTTGCGTCAATGCCTCGAGCATAACGGGTTCGACGGACTCGCCCGCGAGCGGAACGAGTGTCGTCTGGTAGCCGGTTTGCGCTTGGCCGCCGCCGTCCACATTGGTTTGCGCGAGGAGTTGCGCCTGACTAGGCTCGCTCTCAGTCGCGGCATTGACCATGACGATCTCGAGCTCAGTGGGTCTGGGTGTCGAAAGAGGGGGCGCGGCCCTATGCCAAGCGAGTAAAGCCAAGTGTATGGCCACAGACAACAAAAGCCCCCAGCGTAAAAAACGCTGCTGCGCAACGAGCCAGTTTGCGATGCCGGGCGAAGACGCCTCTGCTAAGGAGGGATGGCTGATGTTCACGTCGCTTCGAGCAGATCCTCAGGGGGTTGGTTATCCATACTTTCGATAAAACGGCAATCCATGTCAAGCGCAAGTTCGTCGATAGCCGTGATGTGTAATAGGATGCGCTGTCCCCTTTCGAGTGCGGGTAGTCCGGCTAAACGCACAATCATTGGGGCATGGCTTAGGCGCACCAAGTCTTCTTTGAGTACAGTGGCTTCGCACTCAGTGATCTGTTGCTGTTGTAGCCAACGCAAACACCAGTAACGCTCCATGCTGTTCTGAAAGTCATGCCATGCGACATATTGTGACTCAAACCCGCCGATGATGGCGAATAAATCCGCATCGCGAGGCTTGAATGGAGCAACCAGTGGCGCGGACACGCCATGCTCAATGGCCGCGATCAGTTGCCACTGATTCACGAGGTCGACGTAGCGTCGTAACGGCGAGGTGCACCACGCGTATTGCGCAACGCCGATCGCCTCGTGTGGAAGGGCGTGCGTGCTCATGCGCACACGTCCAGTTTGTTGTGAACGATAGATACCGGGTAGACCGTGGGTCGCAAGCAATCCACCCCAAGTGCTATTGGCCAAAATCATGTATTCGGCGACCAGGCGATCCAGAGGTGCATTGCGCAGGCGCGGCACGATCCTCACGGTTGAGTGAGGATCGTTTGGATCGCCGTCCACGTAGAAACTGTATTCGACGCGATTGTTGTTTTCAGGCTTGCCGCGGACGATCTCGCGTTGTTTGCAAAGCGCAAGCGATAGCTGCCAAAGCGGTCGAATCCAGTCGTTATGGGGAAGCTCGATGCTTGGGTCCGCTAAAGACTCTTCGGTGATGAAGGTATCTAGAAGGTTGTGACGCAAATTGGCGCGTACGGTCAAGCGTTCGAGACGACTTTCG
>JBIKOQ010000344.1:0-2914 GCA_044357955.1 Burkholderiaceae bacterium
TAATCCGGGGGTGATACAGTTGACTCGGATATTGTCGACACCACACTCTCGCGCCATGGCGCGCGCCAAACCCAAGACGCCCGCTTTTGCGGCAGAGTAATGAGGGCCACCCAAAATACCACCACCACGCTGAGCAGAGACAGAGGAAGTACAAATGATCGAGCCTTGCTTACGCTCGCGCATGGCAGGCAAAACAGCCTGTGACATAAACAGCGCTCCACGCAAACTCACATCTAGTACTGCATCGTAATCTGCTGTGGTAATTTCCATCGTTTTGCGGGGCTGGGTAATACCGGCATTGTTAAACAAAATATCGATCTGACCCATTTTGGCCAATACCGCCTTGACTGCGGCTTCACACGAAGCCTTGTTGGTCACATCAGCGACCACACCCATATGTTGCGCACCCAGTGTGGCTGCAACAGAAGCAGGCTGTGCCTTTTCCAGATCCAGGATGACCACGCGGGCTCCCTGTGCTGCCATCATTCGTGCCGAAGCGAAGCCTAGCCCATTCAAGCCCGCACCGCCCGTGATGATCGCCACTTTATCTTTTAACAGCATGATTAAATTCTCCGTTGAATCCGATGTGATAAATGAATGTGTTGTGTCACACACTCAGGATAAAAAAATTGTGATGAGAGGAGGACTTACTTCTCCAACCCGTTCAGTAGGTCATAGCTTCGAATCACTTGACTATCATCGAGTCGACCATCACCCCTGCCAGAAGAAGACAGAAATAACTGATATGCCGCTGCGGTCAGAGGCAACGCTGCCTTTGCGTCGCGACCCGCTTGCATCACTATCCCTAGATCTTTGACAAAGATATCGACGGCACTCGTGACGATCGGATCCGACTCAAGCATGCGTGGACCCCGATCCTTGAGCATCCAACTCGAGGCTGCGGACCCACTCATAATCTCAAGCAACATGGATAAATCGAGACCGCTTTTTTTCGCCAGAGAAAACGCCTCTGCTGCGACAGCGATATGTAAACCACACAAGAGTTGGTTGACTGTTTTACACATCGCACCTTGGCCAGGCTGATGACCGACATGAAAAATACGCTCGCCAATGACTTGGAATACAGCGTGTATGTCTTTAAAGGTTTCTTCATCGCAAGCAGCCATAATCGTCAGAGATCCATTGGTCGCTCCGACTACGCCGCCAGACAAAGGCGCGTCGACAAGACGGCGACCCTTAGCCTGAACTTGCTTGGCAATGTCTTCTACCTCGGCCGGCGGGCACGTTGACATCAGACAGACGATCCCGCCCATTGGCAACACATCTATCGCGCCAGACTCAAACAACACCTGCTTGGCCTGTGAGGCATTCACCACCAAGATCAACAATAGATCGACGCCCGCGCATGCCTCTTTAGCATTCGTAAATGCCTTGCCGCCCATACCGCTCAGTACAGTGAGAGAGGCGGGATTAATATCAATCCCGTGGACAGCATATCCTGCTGTGATTAAATTTTTAACCATAGGAAGCCCCATGGCTCCCAACCCTGCAAAAGCGATTTTTTTCATGTCAATATATTGTCAATGATGGAACATAAGTCATAAGCATGAGCACGGCGAGCGCAACCAAGTAAAAAGGCCAAAGCTCTCGAACAATCGCGCCAATGGACTCTCTTGAAATTGCGGCCGCGACAAAGAGTGTGGTACCCACTGGCGGGGTAAATAATCCGATACTAAGATTGACAGCCATCATGATCCCAAGTTGAATCAAGTCCAAACCAATTGCGTTGCCGATTGCAACAAAAGTAGGACCCAGAAGCAGAATGGCTGCGGGGAGGTCAAGAAACATACCCACGATCAACATGATCACGTTCAACATCAAAAGAATCATGAGCGGATTTTTGAGAGTTTCAAGAGCCCACTCTGCAACGGCTTTGGGGATCGCTTCAACTGTCAATACATACCCGACCATATTCGATGCGGATATCACCAACATCACAATACCTGTCGTAATTGCCGTATGCACAAGCGCATCGATCAAACGTTTCAGATTGATGTCACGATAGATCAACAAACTAATGACCAGGCCATAGAACACGGCCATCACACTCACCTCGGTTGGCGTGGCGATACCGGCTCTCAGCAAAATCACAATAAACAACGGCATCGCCAATACAGGGGATGCATAAAAAGTGATTTTGGCAAATTCACGCGCTGTAATCTTATTCATCAGCCTTGGAAAATTGCGCAATCTGCCCGATAGATAACAGACCAACATAAATCCAAAACAAAGCATCAGTCCTGGCACGAATCCTGCTAAAAATAACGATGCAATGGACTGATCAGAAACCGTTGCGTAGATGATCAATGGAATGGAGGGAGGGATCAATCCTGCAATGACTGAAGAAGAGGCGATCGTAGCGGCTGCAAATGGTGCCGGATAACCTTCCTTTTTTTGCCAGGGAATCAGCATCGACCCAAGAGCAGAAGCCTCCGCAACGGCAGAGCCAGAGACACCACCAAAAATTGTAGAACCCACCACACTGACCTGAGCAAGTCCACCATGCATGCGTCCGACCAGGGCAGTTGCAAATTCAATCAGTTTTTTACCGAGCGTTCCCCCCATCATCAGATTGCCGGACAACACAAAAAATGGGATCGCTAAAAGCGGAAAGCTTTGAGTTGGTTGAAAAATTTTGACAACAACCGTTGCACTTGGCATCCCCCCCGCTGTGACAGCAGCGATTCCGGAACTCACGATGAGGGCATAGCCGACTGGGAAGGCCAGTACAAGCAGTGCGAAAAAGATGGCGAGCATCAGAATAGTCATACGCTGTCCTCAAGGGTGCTTGATCTTACTGTCAAAGGGTCTTCGGCAAACAGCAGGCGAAGGAAAGTGGTAATCCCGGTCACACCAAGTGCTGTAAAGCCCACGATGATAGACATATATGCCC
>JBIKOQ010000089.1:0-6192 GCA_044357955.1 Burkholderiaceae bacterium
CGCTCTTTTCACGCTACGTCTTGGATGCAGGCCCCACCGGCTATGGCATGCTCACGGCTACCGCTGGGCTCGGTGCCTTAACGGCGGGCTTATTAGTCGTCTCACTGGGCAACTTTAAACGCCGAGGCTTGTTTGTCGTGGTGGGTGGCTTACTCTGGCCCGCCACGCTGTTTATGTTTTCACTCTCAGATTCCTACTACCTGTCGCTAGTCATTGTCTTTTTTGCAGGACTTGCCCAAGCCATCACCTGGACGTTGATCGCAACCCTAATTTTGAGCAACACCGCTCCGGAGATGCGCGGCCGGGTCATGGGACTAAGAACTGGTGTCGTCATTAGCCTCCCCTTTGGTAATTTGTTTGCAGGTGCGGTCGCTGAAAGCTTCGGCGTCCAGATTGCACTCGGTGCCTACGGCGTCTGCGCCGCCGCGCTAATGCTGCTGATTATTCTGAAAGTACCCGCTTTGAGGAAATTGCAGTAGCTTAAGAGTTATAACATTTGTTATAATTTTGTCTTGCGAAGGAATGATGATGGCAAACACCCTCAAACTGACCAATATTGGCAACTCCATTGGAGTTATCCTACCCAAAGAGATACTCAATAAATTAAGGGTAGAAAAAGGCGATAGCTTATACGTCATTGAAACACCTACGGGTATTGAGCTGACCTCATATCGTCCGGATTTTGCCACGCAGATGGATATGGCCGAGCAGATCATGCGCGACAACCGCGATGTATTGAGAAAGCTCGCTAAATAATGATCGCCCCAATTTGGATTTTGCCTGAGGTCGTTCAAGCCATACATAAAAGACAATTAGCCGAACACGGTGGTTCTGAGGGAATCAAAGACCTGGGACTATTGGATTCGGCTTTAGCGCGTCCGCAAAACCTATTCTTTTACTCAAGTGACGAGATGCGCTTATCTCAATTCGCGGCGGCTTATGCGTTTGACATTGCTCGAAACCACCCCTTCGTTGATGGTAACAAACGAACCGCTTTTGTTGTCTGCATGCTGTTTTTGAAGCTCAATGGTTGCGTTGTTCATGCATCGCAAGAGAAACTGTACGATGTATTTAATGCACTCGCCGACGGCAGCCTTTCTGAGGAAAGTCTATGGCATTGGTTAGAGAGCGTAGTCACACACACAAACAAGTTCGTTCTCCAAGAACCAAATGGATGAAATGTAGTTGTATGCTTCTGTTCAATTAAATCAATTAAGGCCACAAAAATGAAGTCATATTGGATGCAAACCGTTGGTAACAAGACCGTGCTCGAGATGCGTGACATTGAGCGCCCCACACCGGCCCCAACACAGGTGCTCGTACGTCTCCGCGCAGCCAGCCTGAATCGTGGCGAGTTCGTCATCGGTCATGGCCTGCACAAAGGGGGTCAAGCAAGCGCCATCGGCATGGAAGGCGCCGGCGTCATCGAGGCGCTCGGCTCTGAGGTCAAAAACCTCAAAGTAGGTGATCAGGTCATGGGCCGATGCCGCGGCGCCTTTGCTGAGTATGCCCTCATGGATTCAGTCGAAGCCATGCACGTCCCTGCGACACTGAGCTTTGAACAAGCCGCAAGCGTTCCACTGACGTTTCTGGTCGTTCACGATATGGTGTCTCTACAAGGCAAACTGCAGCCCAACGAATGGCTCCTGATTCACGGTGTGTCCTCGGGTGTCGGTGTCGCCGCGTTGCAAACTGCCAAGGCCATGGGTGCCAAGGTGATCGGCACCTCAGGCTCACCAGAAAAACTCGCACGACTCAAAGACTTTGGTCTGGATGTACCCCTCTGTCTGCGCGGCTCGGGTTTCGAAGAAACCGTCATAAAGGTCACTGACGGCAAAGGAGCGAATCTTGTCATCGACACAGTCGGTGGTTCAGTCTTTGCCGAGAGCATTCGCTGCATGGCCTTTGAGGGTCGTTTCGCCATGGTGGGCTATGTCGATGGCGTGCTCTCTGCCGAGCTTGATTTGCTTGCGCTCCATTCCAAACGTTTAAGACTGTTTGGTGTGTCAAACAAACTTCGCTCAGCGACTCAGCGCGCGGAGTTTCTGCCTGAATTTAAAGCTGAAGTCATTCCTGCTATTGCAGACGGCCGCATCAAGCCACTCGTCGATCAAGTGTTTGCCTTTGAACAGCTTGAGCAAGCCAAAGAAATGATGGAAACAAACAAGCATGTTGGAAAAATCGTGCTTCGCATGCCTGTTTAATGCTCGATAAAAGTCTCCACGCTCGTTGACTTAAGTGCAGTAAAGGCTTACAACGAGCGTGACACCATCGGCATGAGACCGAGGGGCAACATATCCAAGTTGGAGACATCATGCATTTTCAATTTATCCGTCAAATTCCTCGATTTTTGGCCGGCACTCTGTGTGGCTTAGCACTTCTCATCATTTCTGGCTGTGCGACAAACGAAGGATCCTACGGTCCGAAAATCTCTGTCGCAGCAAACGAACAAATCATCACTGAAGAATTTATGGTCCCGAGCGGCGACCCTGGCATCAATCTATACGTCCGTAATAAACGATTGAAATCCACGACTCAATTCAACAAAGATAACGTCGTACTGTTCGTTCATGGCGCAACCTACCCTTCTGAAACTGGCTTCGATCTTCGTCTCGATGGCCTATCTTGGATGGATGTGATGGCACAGCAAGGGTATGACGTATACATGGTCGATATCCGCGGCTATGGCAAGTCCACCCGCCCAGCAATCATGGATCAGCCTGCCTCGCAAAATAAACCTTTTGCAGACTCAGATACAGCCGCGCGGGATTACGCCGCGGCAGCAGATTGGATTCGCAATCGGCGCTCAATCGAGAAACTCAATGTCATAGGTCACTCATGGGGAACAGTCATCACAGCCCTTTATACGACGCGTCATGCCGACAAAGTTGAACGATTAGTTCTCTTTGCACCAGTGTGGATTCGCAAAACAGCTTCATTGACAGATTCAGGAGGTGCTTTAGGTGCTTACCGCACAGTCACCATCGATGCCGCCCGCAAACGTAAAGCGACAGGACTCAAGCCTGGTCAAAATCCTCAGCCACAAGCCTGGTTTGAAGCGTGGGCAAAAGAAACATTTGAAAGTGATCCAGTTGGCAAAAATGCTAATCCGAAATTTGTGAGAGCGCCTAACGGGAGTGTTCAAGATAGTCGTTTATTCTGGAGTGCTGGAAAGGCCGTATACGATCCTGAACGCATCACTGTTCCAACCTTACTTATCCTTGGCGAATGGGATGCAGACACGCCACCTTACATGGCAGAAACTCTGTTTCCTCTGCTCACAAAATCAAAGAATAAAAAACTCGTGATTTTAGGGGAAGGCACGCATGGAATCATGAACGAAATCGAACGCTTCAGTTTGTTTAATGAAGTAGATCGTTTTTACAAAGACAGCCGTTCTTCAAAGTGAGGAAAAAATGACAATCTGCTTACGGAAAATTTCACTTAGCTTGAGTTTAGGATTGGTTTTAGCCGGAACCTCCTTGACTGCGACTGCACAAACCACCACCAACTATCCAACAAAGACAGTTCGACTGATTGTTCCCTTCCCTGCAGGTCAAGCAACAGATATTATTGCGCGATTGCTCGCTGAACGACTCACTCAAAAATGGGGACAACCAGTATTTGTTGATAATCGAGGCGGTGGCGCCAGTATCCCCGGCATGACTGCAGGAAAAGATGCTGCGCCGGATGGTTACACCATTACCTTTGCAAGCAGCACCACTACAGCCGTCAACGAGGCACTCTATCCAAAACTCCCCTACAACATGAAACGGGATTTTGTGCCAGTCGGAGGAGTCTTTACTCAACCATGGCTGATCTTAGCTAACCCTTCGGCACCTTATAACAATCTTAAAGAGCTCGTCGATGCTGCGAAACAAGCGCCGGGCAAGTTGACATGGGGCTATGGCGCCAACGCGCTTGAACTCGCAGCAGAGCTTTTTAAGCAGCGTGCGCAAATAGACATTAATGGTGTAGCCTACAAAGGAAGTGGCCCAGCCATGAACGATTTAATGGGCGGTCACATCATGCTAGCGGTCGATACGATGGCATCTTCACTTCCACATATCCAATCAGGTAAGCTCAAGGCCATCGCTTCCTTATCAAGCGAGCGTGCGCCGCAACTTCCTGACGTCCCGACAATTGCCGAGCAAGGTTATCCTGGTTTTGTTGGTGTGGGCTGGGCCGGACTCTTCATGCCTGCAGGTACTCCACCCGCGATCGTCAAAAAAGTTTCGGATGATGTGCATGCAATCATGAAAGAGCCTGCGATGCAAAACGTGCTTGTTCAGCGAGGCTCAACACCTGACCTGCGCGCTCTTCCTGAGTGGTCCGCGTTTGTGGCTGCTGAAACACTTAAATGGGCCGATGTTATTAAGAAAGGAAATATAAAGATCGCTCAATAACATCGGAAATTGTGACAGTTTTTTAACGCAACCTTACTCCAATACTATCTTTGCATCAGCAATGACTTTGGCCCAGGCCGCGGTATCGTCAGCCATACGTTTCACGAACTCGGCTGGCGTACCGCCTATTGCGTCAATGCCCATCCCTGCAAGTTGTTCGCGGATTTTAGGATTGTTGGCAGCGGCATTAAAAGCCGCATTGAGCTTGTCAACGATCGGGGCGGGCAATCCTGCAGGTCCGAGCACACCAAACCATGTCAGGGATACAAACCCTGGCAACTGCTCTGAAATTGCAGGCAGATCGGGGACAAGTGGCGAACGCTCCGGTGACGAAACGCCCAAAGCACGGACCTTGCCGTCACGCACGTGTGGATAGCCTACTGAGAAACTATCGAACAGAACGTCAAGACGTCCCGCCATCAAGTCAGGCATCGCCAAAGCCGTTCCTTTGTAAGGAACATGCGTCATTTTTGTACCAGACAGTGCCTGGAAACGCTCTCCAGACAAATGTGGAATACCACCGACACCCGCAGAACCAAAGTTCAGCTTGCCTGGATTGGCCTTAGCCATTGCGATGAACTCCGCGACAGTTTTTGCCTTGGATGTCAACGGCACAACCATGATGGATGGCGATTGCACGAGGTAAATAATCGGGGTGAAACTCTTTACGGGTGAATAAGGCGTCTTTGGATTGAGCAAGGGTCCGATGACGTGCGTACTATTTGTCGTCATCAACAGCGTATAGCCGTCCGGCTCAGCTTTGGAGGCCAGGTCGGCACCAATCATGCCAGCGGCACCGGCACGGTTTTCAATCACAATCGGCTGACCAAGTTGCTGTGAAACTTCCTGAACAAAAACCCGTGCCACGTTGTCGGTTCCTCCTGCTGCAGGAAAAGGAACAATCAATTTAATGGGGCGGTTTGGATAGCCTTGCGCAAAAGACACCGAAGTCAATGTCGATAGTGCCGCGAGAATAGAAATGAATAGGTGTTTCATAAGCATCTCATAGAAGTTTAGGATTCAAAAGGGGCGCCCAAATGGAATAAACAATCTCCACGCTCTGTCAGGCACATCATTCGCTTGCATAAAACGATACCAGCGCGTTTAAAAAAAGCTTTGGTCGGTTCACGCCATGGAGTATCGTGAAAATGGATTAAACCTGCAAGTTGTCCTGCCTGAACAGTCTCACCTAGTTCAACAGTCGGTTCAAATAATCCTGAATCAGGTGAATAAACAAAATAATCTGGCCCTCGAACCTGCAAAATCTGCGTAGGATTAGGCTCAGAAACTTTCACAGAGTCTTTCAAGATACCGAGATGCTTAAGAGCTCTCCGCGTACCATCAATCACCACCCGTAACGCCGACGGAGTTAAGGTTCCACCGCCTCCTAGCTCCGCACCATAGTGGATGACTCCCTGTCTTGCCGCAGCGGCAGCGAGAGTACATGAGTCACTAGACTGAGAATCTAAAACATAAGCAGCAGGAGCACCAAACAGACGCATCATCTCGAGTGCATCATTCATTTTTTTTGGATCTTCGCTACGTCTACATCCTGCACTTGGTATGTACATGAGCGAGCTTCCGCCGGAGTGTAAATCAAAAACATAATCAGACTTTTCAAGCAAGACATGCTCTATGTACCAAGCCATTTGCTCCGTTACTGAACCATTTACATTTCCAGGAAAAAGACGATTTAAGTTACCTTCGTCAATAGGCGATGTACGAGTGCCTGCCATCGCGGCGGGAAAATTTGCAGATGGTAAAAAAATGATGCGGCCTTGCACGT
>JBIKOQ010000090.1:0-6191 GCA_044357955.1 Burkholderiaceae bacterium
TT
The DNA here is from genome assembly GCA_044357955.1 of Burkholderiaceae bacterium. Taxonomy (GTDB): domain Bacteria; phylum Pseudomonadota; class Gammaproteobacteria; order Burkholderiales; family Burkholderiaceae_B; genus Zwartia. The sequence continues at coordinate 3 of JBIKOQ010000090.1, forward strand.
CAGCAGCCATTGTTTTTTTCTTGCCAAGGGGTTGAGTCATGATCGCTCTTATATTTAAAAGTGCTTTAAGCACGAGCCTGCCCAATCCGTGCTTGATTCAAACACACGCTTGAGCTGCGTAAACCATTGATTTTAACCGAATCACGAAGACTTACTTGATTCGATCACCCTCATTAGACGGGTGATACTCTGAGAAAGTTCCTGATATTTTTGCTGTGCTGCTAAATTATTTAATCCCTGCCCAATCAATGCTTGTTGCTCTGCTTTTAACCCGTCCAACTCAATGCGCCGAACGGCATCCTCCCACTCGGACTGAGGGTTAGGCAAGGATTCCTGAGACATCAGATCTTCCGCGACAGAAACAAGCAAAATACCAAGATCTGCCCCAGGGTCAGCCGCTTGAATCAACGCACCAACATGACGTGCACCCGATGCTTGAATCAGAACAATCAGATCTCTGACCATATCCAAATGAGGCCCACGAGCCAAAATTTCAACCTGTTGCTCCCCCATTTGATCGACTAACTCAGGATGGGTCAGCAACAACCGCAACAAACGGCGCGCAAGGGGAGCGACCGCGCGCCTAGAGACACCAGGTACAGCACGACTGCGCACTGAACGCTTATGTCGACCGTCCTCATCAGAAAAATCGTCTCTTGGGGATGCCCCCTCGTCATGATATGACTCAGCCGCAGCCATTCGCTCTTGGCCTGAAGCGCGCCCAGGTGGGACCGCACGACCGGGCTCGGGCAAGCCCGCCAGCCTGTGCGGAACGTCTTGGGCTAATAACTGACTCAACTCTTCGGGCGTAAATTGAACCAAGCGCGCCAACTCATTCTGCAACTGGACCTTAAGCGCAATGGCCGGAATCTGTGCCAATAAAGGCTTGGCTTCATGCACAAGGGCCGAACGCCCCTCGAGCTCCTGAGTGGAGTGACGCGCAGACAGCTCATTGAGAAAAAAGCTTGAAAGCGCATCAGACTCGCTCAAGCACGCCCGAAAGGCTTCCTCGCCAAATTTCCGGATATAACTATCGGGATCATGCTCAGTAGGTAAGAATAAAAACCGGATTGAAATATCATCACGAAGGAGCGGCAAAGAAGCCTGCAACGCCCTCCAGGCGGCTCGGCGGCCTGCCCCATCACCATCAAAACTAAAAATAATCTTGTCGCTTGCCCGGAGTAATTTTTGAATATGCGTTGGTGTCGTCGCCGTGCCTAGCGTCGCCACCGCATTTTTGACACCGAGTTGGGCTAAACCCACTACATCCATGTAGCCCTCAACCACAATCACACAGCCCTCTGTACGAATCGCGCCTCGCGCCTCAAACAACCCGTAAAGCTCATTACCTTTGGAGAAAACAGGCGTTTCGGGCGAGTTCAGGTACTTGGGCTCACCCTTTCCAATAATGCGCCCGCCAAAGCCAACAATTTCGCCCTTAGCATTTCGAATCGGAAACATAATCCGCTCCCGAAAACGATCGTAGCGGCGACCATCTTCGGACTCAATCACCAACCCTGACTCAACGAGTATTGCATCGTCATAACGGGGAAAAACTTTGGAAAGAGCCTGACGGTCCGCACTTGCCCAACCCAGACCGAACTCCTTGGCAATCAATCCGGTGAGGCCTCGCTCCTTGAGATAGCGAATCGCCGTAGGACTCTCACGCAATTGGGACAAATAATGTTTTTGAGCAAGGTCCAACACTTGGGTATGTTGGGAAATTTCCTCACGTCGGCGCGAACTTGCAGCCTTTTGACTGGGAGAACGATTTTCCTCGGGAACACTCATGCCAACAGCACTGGCAAGCGTTCTAACCGCTTCCGGAAAACTTGCTCCAGTATGCTCGATCAGAAAGGTAATGGCGCTACCATGCGCACCACAGCCAAAGCAATGATAAAACTGCTTTGTGGGGCTCACGGTAAATGAGGGAGATTTTTCGTTATGAAAGGGACACAACCCGAGTAGGTTGATACCCCCTTTCTTTAACTGCACGTATCGGCCGACGACATCGGCGACATCGACTCGGGCAAGAAGATCCTGGATAAAGGAATCTGGGATCAACGCTCAGACCATACGTGAACGGCGCAACATGTGCGCCGTGGATTAGTACATGCGCGGTGGCAATTGCTGGCTGCGGATGCGCTTGTAATGGCGCTTGACGGCGGCAGCCTGCTTACGCTTGCGCTCAGCAGTGGGCTTTTCATAGAACTCGCGGGCGCGCAACTCTGTCAACAGACCAGTTTTTTCGATTGTGCGCTTGAAGCGACGCAGTGCGGCTTCGAAGGGCTCGTTTTCTTTCAGACGAACGATAGGCATAGGATGCGTGACGTAAAAATAAAACAGTTAAACAACGAGATAGCCTTAGATCATAGCATAAATACGCTATTTTGGATGATCCTTAGCGGCTTTTTCTAGCAAATCTTGGGCAGACAGGCTGTCATAGATCTCAAAAGGCTGATGAATCCAAGGATTCGCAGTCAATTTTTCAACATAAAAATCAGGTTTGATGCCTGAGCAGGCTTTATACCAAATCACCGCGGTGTGGATCGCCTCGATACTGGGATACGTCCGAACAAGATGCTGACAAACACCTTGGAGCGTATTACCGCTGTCGACTAAATCATCAACCACCAAAATGCGTCCTTTGAGCGTACCTTGGGCCATACTGATGAAAGGGGCGATTTCTAACGCACCCTGCGTATGACCCTGATTTTCGCGGTAACTACTCGTCACCAAAATCGCAAGCGGCAAATCAAACACGCGTGAAACAATATCACCTACCCTCAGGCCACCCCTGGCTAGGCACAGGATCTGATCAAACTTTAAACCAGACTGATAAACCAAGACAATCAAACGCTCTATCAGCTGATGGTAAGTTTCCCAGTCCACCCTGAGATCTTGGGCCATCCCCTGTCCAGACATCAGGATTTGAACGGGTCGCGCAACATGATTGTTTCGTTACGATCAGGCCCCGTTGACACCATGTCGATTGGGATGCCACAAACCTCTGACAGGCGCTTGAGGTAGCGCTGTGCATTAGCAGGTAACTTGTCAAAATCCGTGACGCCCACGGTAGACTGCGTCCAACCAGGCATTTCCTCGAGGATGGGCTTGGCACGCGCTACGGCCGCTGCACCATAGGGGAGCACATCACAAATTTGACCATCGAGCTCGTAGCCAACACCCATTTTAAGCACAGGCAGTCCGTCCAGCACATCAAGTTTAGTGATGCAAAGGCCAGAGATACCATTGAGACGGACAGAGCGCTTAAGTGCCGCGCCATCAAACCAGCCACAACGACGAGGGCGCCCCGTGACCGAACCAAACTCTTTGCCAACGGTGGCGAGCTGCATGCCCGTTTCATCTAAAAGCTCTGTTGGAAAGGGACCCGAACCCACGCGCGTCGCATATGCTTTGGTGATACCCAAGACATAATTCAAGCTCTGAGGTCCGACACCCGCGCCTGCTGCGGCCGCGCCGGCAACACAGTTGCTGCTCGTGACATAGGGATATGTCCCATGATCCACATCCAACAGTGCACCTTGCGCGCCTTCGAATAATAAATTTTCCCCCGCCTGCTGCGCCATATACAACAGACTACTCACATCCGCCACCATCGGTGCAACAGCCGGTGCCAAGGCCATCGCCTGATCCACGACCTCTTGCGCAGAGATAGCCTGGGCACCCAGATACTTGGTCAACACAAAGTTATGCAAATCCAAGACCTCATCGACCTTGGCGCGGAAACTTTCTGGATCGAACAAATCTTGAACGCGTAAGGCGCGACGGGCAACCTTGTCTTCGTAAGCTGGCCCGATACCGCGGCCCGTTGTGCCGATTTTGGCATCACCACGGCGGGCCTCGCGCGCCTGGTCAAGCGCGACGTGATAGGGCAAAATCAAAGGACATGCCTCTGAGATTTTGAGTCGCGACCGAACGTCCAATCCTGCGGCCTCGAGCTCGGAAATTTCTTTGAGTAACGCCTCAGGTGATAGCACCACACCGTTGCCGATGTAACACGTCACACTTGGATGCATGATGCCAGAAGGAATCAGACGCAAAATCGTTTTTTTGCCATTCACCCAAAGAGTATGGCCCGCATTATGCCCACCCTGAAACCGCACGACTCCGCGCGCAGATTCTGCGAGCCAATCCACGATCTTGCCCTTACCTTCGTCACCCCATTGGGTGCCAATCACTACGATGTTCTTGCTCATATTGGGTAATCAAACCAATCAGTTTCGGAATAAATATCTCCAAGCACACAGAGGGCCAAACAGGCCAACGACGCACCGAAGCCTAAAGAACCTGCTGAACCAACCAACGGCCATCGCGCCACACAAGTTCACGATCAAAAACAAACTCATCGTGTGTGGCAGCCTCGCCTGGAAAAACCTGAACAACGATATTGCCACTCTGACGCAAGACCTGCATCGCCTCGCGCAGTCCAGAATCCTGCCCTGAAGGCGCACGAATGGCCGGTGCTGGCAAAGCAGGCGACAAACCCGCTACCAACTTACGCAGATCCAGACTAAATCCCGTCGCAGGTCGCGCACGACCGAACGCCCTGCTGACGTCGTCATAGCGACCACCCTGGACAATCGCATCATGCCAGCCCTCGGCGTAGACAGAGAAAGTGACGCCAGTGTGATAGCCGTATGTACCTACATCCGCCAAATCCACCCCCACGGAAACATCATCCAGCGCGGCAAGCAAATGCTCCAGGGTATCCAGAGACTGCGTCACACCGGGAATGGGAGGAAGAACCTTGCGCGCGCGTCCGATAACAGAGGCATCTCCATAAAGCTGCGGCAAAGCACACAGGGCTTGTACTGTCGATGCTTGAAGTGACTCGAGGCCCTCTCCCAGCAAACGTAAACCTGGCATATCTTTTTCCCGCAGCAGCGCCATAATTTCATCAGCACGGCGCTGCGCGCGCGGGTCGCTTTCAAGCAAGCTCCGGACTAAGCCGGCATGGCACAAATCCAGACGTACCGCTTGAACACCCGCTAATCTCGTGCTTTCAAGTGCTAAACGAATAATTTCGAGGTCGGCCTCAACGCCAGCATGGCCATAAATCTCCGCGCCAATTTGCAACAGCTCCCGGCTCGACAACAAGCCTGCAGGACGCGCGTGCAACACAGGTCCACAGTAACAGAGGCGCGTCACGCCCGCACGATTGAGCAAGTGCGCATCGATACGTGTCACCTGCGGAGTCATATCAGCACGAATACCTAGAGTACGCCCTGACAATTGATCCACAAGCTTACTGGTGCGCAAACTCAGGTCGCTTCCGGTTCCGGAGAGCAACGAATCGATGTACTCGACCAATGGCGGGGCAACCAACTCGAATCCATAAGTCCGGAATAAGTCGAGCAAGTGCCTGCGCAGGTCTTCTATACGGCGCGCCTCAGCTGGCAACATATCTGCCAAACTTTCTGGCAACAACCAATTGCCTTTCATGATCGCAGGAAAATAAAAAAAGGTTGAGTTCGACAAGAACTAATCACGACCACTCGGAATGTAAAAGCGCACAAAACGAACAGCCAAACAAAAAGCGGCTTGGGGCGTAAGCCCGGCAAGCCGCCAGAACAATCGATAAAGCTTACAACATATTATACAGATTATCGGAGCCGCGTAAGGCTCTGAGCGAGGGTGATTTCTCGCTCAGAATCCGCATAAAAAAACTATCTTTTACCCTGAGAGTTCTTGAGATACTTAAAGAACTCAGAGCTCGGGTCGACCACGAGGACATCACCCGGCTTACCAAAGGCAGCACGATATCCCTCTAAGCTCTTGTAAAAGCTATAGAAAGGTAAGTCTGCGCCATAAGCCTTGGCATACAAACCAGCGGCTTCGGCTTCACCCTCACCCATGATTGCCTCTGCGCGCCCATAAGCCTTGGCGAGGATTTGCTCTCGCTCACGATCTGCCTCAGCTCGGATTCGTTCACCCTCTGCAGCGCCGATCGAGCGAAGCTCATTCGCAACACGAACGCGTTCGGACTCCATGCGACGATAGACCGACTCGGAAATCTCAGGGGCAAACTCGATCCGCTTAAGACGCACGTCAACGATTTTGACACCCAAGGGCTCAGCACGCTTTGCGACATTGTTGAGCACTTCGGTCATGATGACATCGCGTTCAAGAGAGACGACGTCTTTGACCGTACGGATGTTGACCGAG
>JBIKOQ010000092.1:0-6100 GCA_044357955.1 Burkholderiaceae bacterium
AAAGGGACGCTGCGCCCCAAAGCAAAGGACTTGCCACTATAAAAAGGTAAATTGGACACCATGGCCACGCCACAATAAAGCGTAATCACAAAGGCTGTCCAAGCAAGTAATTCTTTGGGTACCTGTAGGCGGTTATCCACGACTAGCCAGACAAAACCAGCAATCAACGCGCCGGCCGCAGGACTAGGCAAGCCTTGGAAAAATCTTTTGTCGACTACAGCGATGTTGGTGTTAAACCGCGCGAGCCTCAAGGCAGCACCGCAAACATAGACAAACGCAGCAAGCCACCCCCAGCGCCCCAAGTCATGGAGCATCCACTCGTACATCACGAGCGCGGGTGCGACACCAAAGGACGTCATATCCGAAAGTGAGTCGTACTGTTCGCCAAACGCCGAGGTTGTTTTGGTCAGTCGCGCGATACGTCCGTCCATCCCGTCAAGCACCATCGCGACAAAAATAGCAATTGCTGCCATTTCGAAGCGATTGTTCATGGCTTGTACAACAGCATAAAACCCCGCAAACAAAGCGGCGGTCGTGAACGCATTGGGCAGCAAGTAAATACTGCGGTGGCGTTGTGCTGGATCGCGCAAAGGATCAACGGGCATGGATTTTTATCACTCAGTTATTTCAGGCAAATCGGCCAGCACGGTTGTGGTCGCACTGACCTTGTCACCAATCGCTACGCGGGGGCGTGAGCCTAGGGGCAAGTAAACATCAACGCGCGAACCAAACCGTATAAAACCATAACGCTGACCCCTGTACAGGGTTTCACCTTGCTTGGTATAGCAAAGAATACGTTTGGCCACTAAACCAGCCACTTGAACGGCGGTCACGATATGTCCTGCAGGGGTTCGCAACACCATCGCATTTCGCTCATTTTCAAGGGAAGCCTTATCCAAGGCCGCATTGAAAAACTTACCAGGGAAATATTGCGTCATCAGCACTTCGCCATCCACGGGCGATCGATTGCTATGGACATTAAAAACATTCATGAAAACACTGATCTTGAGCGCCTTGCGCTTGGCGTAGGGATCATCAGTTTCTTGGACCACGACGATTCGACCATCTGCTGGCGAAATCACTGCGCGGGGCTCGGTCGAGCCTGAGCGGGCAGGATCGCGAAAAAACTGCAAAACAAAAATCGCAATGATCCAGAACAAAATAGACCAAGCAGGTGACCACCAAGTCACGAGCAAAGCGATCAGAACTGAGCCAGCCAGAAAAGGCCAACCCTCGCGGGCAATAATCGGATGAGGATAGAGAGGTGTATTCATTGTAGGTAGAAGGTTAACCCAAAAAAACACGCCCCGAAGGGCGTGTTTCACATACGGACTGATTTAAATGAAATCAGTTCTTGGTCTTGTCGACTAATTTGTTGGCAGCGATCCAAGGCATCATGGCACGCAACTTGGCACCAACGACTTCGATTTGCGACTCAGCATTGATGCGGCGACGCGAAATCAGCGCAGGCGCGCCTGCTTGGTTTTCAAGAATGAAGCGTTTGGCGTACTCACCTGTCTGAATGTCAGTCAGGCACTTACGCATCGCTTCACGAGTCGCTTCCGTCACGATCTTGGGACCTGTCTCGTACTCACCAAACTCAGCATTGTTTGAGATCGAGTAGTTCATGTTGGCGATACCGCCCTCATAAATCAGATCCACAATCAACTTCAGCTCGTGCAAGCACTCGAAGTAGGCCATTTCTGGTGCATAGCCCGCATCAACCAAGGTATCGAAGCCCGCTTTGATCAGTTCGACCGTGCCACCGCACAGAACTGCCTGTTCGCCAAACAAATCTGTTTCTGTTTCTTCGCGGAAGTTTGTCTCGATGACACCAGCACGACCGCTACCAATCGCGCATGCGTAGCTCAATGCGACATCGCGCGCCGAGCCCGAATTGTCCTGATGGACCGCCACCAGGGCTGGTACACCACCACCTTGAGAGTAAGTACCACGTACGGTGTGACCGGGTGCCTTAGGAGCGACCATGACCACATCGATGTCAGCACGGGGAACAACTTGACCGTAATGCACGTTAAAACCGTGTGCAAAGGCCAGCGCTGCGCCAGGCTTGATATTTTGATGGACGCTTTCACGATAAACCTGACCGATATTTTCGTCGGGCAGCAACATCATGACGAGGTCAGCTGACTTGACGGCATCGGCGACTTCGGCAACTTTTAAGCCAGCGTTTGCCGCTTTGTTCCAGGAAGCGCCGTCCTTGCGCAAACCCACCACAACTTTGACGCCAGACTCATGCAGGTTTAGCGCGTGCGCATGACCTTGTGAGCCGTAGCCAATGATGGCAACTGTCTTGCCTTTAATTAGGGACAGGTCACAATCTTTATCGTAAAAAACCTTCATTCTAGGCTCCAGATTTTTGTAAATTGAATGCAATGGATAATTGGAAAAACTTTCGATATAGAGCAGCAGATCACAGCTTTAGGATACGCTCGCCGCGACCGATTCCGGAAACGCCTGTACGGACAGTCTCTAAAATCGCACTTCGATCCAAGGCGTCGATAAACGCCTGAATCTTGTCTTGGTTACCGGTTAGTTCGATGGTGTAGGCCTTGTCCGTGACATCGATGATACGACCACGGAAAATATCCGCCATTCGTTTCATTTCCTCACGCTCTTTGCCCACCGCCCGAACCTTGATCAACATGAGCTCACGCTCAATATGAGAGCCCTCGGTCAGGTCAACGACCTTGATCACATCCACCAGTCGATTTAAATGCTTGGTGATTTGTTCGATCACATCATCCGAACCCATCGTCACGAGTGTCAAACGAGAAAGCGTATTGTCTTCGGTTGGGGCCACGGTCAGGGTTTCAATGTTGTAACCCCGTGCGGAAAATAAACCCACCACGCGAGACAAGGCACCAGGCGCGTTTTCCATCAGAACAGAAATAATATGTTTCATGGCGGTCCCCTTAAAGATCTTCAGAACCGAGCAACATTTCGGTCAAACCCTTACCCGCCTTGACCATCGGCCAGACGTTTTCACTTTGATCCGTAATGAAGTCCATGAATACGAGGCGATCTTTGAGTTTGAAGGCTTCGCGCAGTGCGCCATCCACATCAGAAGGCTTTTCGATCCGCATGCCAACGTGACCATAGGCCTCCGCCAGTTTGACGAAATCAGGCAGCGCGTCCATGTAGGACTCCGAATAACGCGAGGAGTAATCAATCTGCTGCCATTGACGCACCATCCCGAGGTATCGGTTGTTCAGACAGATGATCTTGGGTGTCAGGTGATATTGACGGCACGTCGAAAGCTCTTGGATGTTCATTTGGATGGAGCCTTCGCCAGTGATGCAAGCGACGGTTGCATCCGGATTGGCCATCTGAACGCCCATCGCATAGGGCAAACCCACACCCATCGTGCCAAGGCCACCAGAGTTGATCCAACGACGTGGCTTGTCAAAGCCATAATACTGCGCCGCCCACATCTGATGCTGACCGACATCCGACGTAATGTAGGCATCACCGCCTGTCACCTCCCAAAGCTTTTGCACCACGGACTGAGGCTTGATCAGCTCAGTGGAGTCGGCAAATTTCATGCATTCTTTGCCACGCCAGACCTCAACCTGTTGCCACCACTTGGCCAACGCCTCGGCGTTTGGACGCGTTTCAAGCGCCGCAGCTTGATACTGGGACATCAACTCGATCAGCACATCTTTAACATTACCCACGATCGGCACATCGACCTTGACGCGTTTGGAGATGGACGAAGGATCGATGTCGATATGGATAATTTTGCGTGGGTTTTGAGCAAAATGTTTGGGGTTGCCAATCACGCGGTCATCAAAACGCGCGCCGACAGCAATCAGCACATCGCAATGCTGCATCGCCATGTTGGCCTCGTAGGTGCCATGCATACCAGGCATGCCGACAAACTGCTTGTCCGAAAAGGGGTAGGCACCCAAACCCATCAACGTATTGGTGCAAGGCGCACCCATCATTTTGACGAACTGTTGCAACTCTGGAGAAGCGTCCGACAAAATCACGCCTCCGCCGCTATAGATCATCGGCCGCTCGGCCTGCAGCAACATCTGCACCGCTTTTTTGATCTGTCCCTGATGGCCTTTGACAACCGGGGAATAAGAACGCATGACAGGCTCAGCCTTGGGGGGCGAGTATTTGCAATGCGCAAAACTGACGTCTTTGGGGATGTCCACCAGGACAGGCCCAGGGCGACCCGTGCGGGCGATATAAAACGCCTTGCGCATCGTGTCCGCGAGTTCTTTGACGTCCCGCACCAAGAAGTTATGCTTGACGCAAGGTCGTGTGATGCCAACGGTGTCACATTCCTGGAAGGCGTCTTCACCAATGGCGTGCGTCGGCACCTGACCACTGATGATAACCATCGGAATGGAGTCCATATAGGCGGTCGCAATCCCTGTGACGGCATTTGTCACACCTGGACCGCTGGTGACCAAGCACACACCAACTTTATTAGAACAGCGCGAATAGGCATCTGCAGCGTGCACCGCAGCCTGCTCGTGTCGCACCAAAATATGTTTGACTTTTTCTTGCTTGTAGATCGCGTCGTAAATGTAGAGTACCGCGCCACCGGGGTAGCCAAATAAATGTTCTACGCCTTCTTCGGCTAGGACGCGCGTGACGATGTCTGCGCCATTGAGTTCCATGATGTCATTCCTTTCATTACCGGCTTCGCCACTATGACTGCGCTCTTTGTTGTCAGAGACGCTGAACCGCAACAAGAACCGCAACATGCGCCGACGTTTTCAAGCTCACAGAGCTTGGCCACCCGAGCACCTTGCCAACTTGGCACGCATTCGCCATCAGGCTATGCACGCACCCAACAGGGGTGCACTGTATCGAAACGGAAGCGGCTGACCCGAGCTTTTGGCAAGGACAGCAGCAAAAGTTTACGTTTTGACGCATCAAAAATGGGTGATGACCCAGTGTTGAACGCCATCTGTCGAAAAAAACGATAAGCGTTTTTCGACAGAATCTATAACTTTAACGTGTTGTGCGCCGCAGCGCAAATGTACGCTTATTGGCAGGAGGTGGTTGTCACTCGCCTCGGACTCCGCTAGAGTGGTGACTTAGTCACAAATTGCTGCAGCGCAACCAGAATGTATGAACGAATCTGCCAGTCAGCTCCAGCGCTTCATCTATAGCCATCATTTCTATAGCGGCATCAGACGCGCGGCCGGAACCTTGCTGCCCGTCACCATCCTAGGTGGCTTATTCGGTTGGTACGCGGCAGGCCTCGTCGCGACCTTTGGCGCCTTGTGCGTCGCCTTTATTGATCAGCCTGGACCCCACGAAAATCGTCGCTGGGAGATGCTGGGTGGCACATTGCTCAGCACCATGACGGTCGCGATCACCGGTCTAGCATCCAACTATCCGTTTCTGCTGTGGCTCGTCGTGATCGGTCAATGCTTTGGGTATTCCATGCTGTCCGTTTACGGCAAAAAAGGTGGACAAATCGGCTTTGCCTGCCTGCTACTCATGACCGTCACCATGCACGAAGCCCTCCCAGCGGAACAAGTCTGGCTGCACTCCCTCACCTCTTTAGGTGGCGGTCTGTTTTATACGCTTTTTAGTTACTCACTCAGCCGGGCAATGAATCTGCGGGAAAAAGAGCAGGCACTCTCCATCGCGCTTTTTGCAACATCAGACTACGTTGGGCAACGCGCGGATATGTACAACATCGATCACGACTTGGATGAAAGCTATCGCGCACTCATTGCTAGTCAATCGAACATGACGGACAAGCAGCAAGCAGCGCGTGACATGGTACTCAGAGGTCTCACTGGAAAAGTCACGTCGGATCAACCCAAGCGCATGATGCTCTGGAATCTGTTTGTCGACACCATCGAAATTCTTGATACTCTGGTGGCAACCCGCACTGACTATTCGCTCTTGCGTACCAAGCTTCCAAACTCGGACATCCTGATCTTCATGCGGGATGCGCTCTCAAAAATGTCCGTTGACCTGGACAGAATCGCTCTGGCGATTGCCCGCGAACGCATCGCTACCCCGCGCAATAGTGTGAAGGCTGAACTCCGCGCCCTGGAATTTGAAATTGATCAAATGGAGCGAAATGGTTACGCGCGTCAGG
>JBIKOQ010000093.1:0-6045 GCA_044357955.1 Burkholderiaceae bacterium
GACCCCGCTGGTCTCCTAGATAAACAGTATTCGCAGCCTCTAGGACGTAGCGAAGAGGGTTGTCCATCACGACTAAGCCTGTGGGGGCACGATAGCGCGCATACAGGCTAGCGGCCTCTGCGGACGATGAGCCACTCACGGCTGCAGAGGAATCAAAGGTACGGAGTCGGATATTGGTGTAGCGCAATTCGACATCGATTTCGTGTTCTGGTTTGACTAGGGTGTAGTCGAGCATGAGTGAGCCGCCCAAACCGTAGGCGTTGAGTCTGCCTCTTTTTAAAAAGTCTAACGAAGGATCGAAGCGATCATCAATAAATCGGCCCGCTAAGGAGGCATCCGATTCGAGATGAGCCAGAGAAAAATTAAAAATGGGTCGCAGCACGAGATTGGGCGCAATAGGGAAGTCGTAGCCAACGCCACCCGACAAAGCGATCGAATTCCAACGAGCCGGAACGGTGCGAAAATCTTGCCCACGTTCGCTCACAAAAACCGGATCGAAGCGCATGACGGCTGCTGAGCCTTCAAGATAGACAGGGACTTTTTTGCTGATGGTTTCCCCGCCCGCGAATTGCGTCATGAATAAGCGATTTTGTCCGACTTGATCGTCGCGTATGGATAAAAAGCTGCTTGTTAAATCAGGTACAACGGAGTACGACATCATGGCGAGGACTTCATCCGCGCTTTCTTTGATTTTTGCGGCAGGCAAAAGGCCCAACCCCTTCGCGTGAGGGGCGCTGAGGGGTAAACCTAATAGTGGGAAGATCAAGACAAAAAATGCATAACTAAGAAAATGTCTATACATAATGTAGTGAAAACTAAAGCGCGAGCAATTTAAATACTCCAATTAGAGTACGCATTTAGTGCATTTGAGTGCTCCGTTTTGCAAGGCAAGCAGCCACCCTATTGATTGATATCAATTGTAATATTTAGTTCTCGAAGGCGCGATCAAAATGTGACGGTGGCCTTTTCCGCAAGATTACATCTCTATAGGATTATGTATGCAGACTCCACACCGCTTATCGATGATTGTTCTTGCGCTTTCCGTCACTTGGGCAGCGCCAACGATTGGGCAGCCTGCGGGTCAAGCCGGATCTGCAGCACCTCAAGCGCAAAACGCCAATGCGCCTGTTTTTTCAGCGCAAGAAGTTGACGCGATGGTTGCGCCTATTGCTTTGTATCCGGATGCTTTGCTTTCTCAGGTTCTGATGGCGGCGACCTATCCACTCGAGATTGTTCAGGCGGCACGTTGGTCTAAATCAACAGGTAACGCCGGAGGTGATGCGGCGTTGAGCAAGGTGAGTGATCAGACTTGGGATCCGAGTGTCCAGTCATTGGTTGCGTTTCCAAAACTGTTAACCATGATGAGTGATCAGCTCGACTGGACGCAAAAGCTTGGAGATGCTTTTCTGGCGCAGCAGGGCGATGTGATGGATTCGATTCAGCGCTTGCGCCAGCAGGCGCAAAAGGCTGGCAACCTGAGTTCCAACACCCAACAGAATATTTCTACGCAGGGTCAGACAATCATTATCGAGCCCGCACAACCTAATGTGATTTATGTGCCTGCTTACAACCCAACCGTAGTGTATGGCGCTTGGCCTTATCCATCATATCCGCCGGTTTATTATCCAGGCGTGATGAGTTGGTATCCTGGCCAAGCGTTGGTCAATGGCTTGATGTGGGGAGCGGGAATTGCTGCGGCAGGTGCGATCTTTGGAGGTTTTAATTGGAACAATCGCGACGTCAATATCAACGTCAATAATTTCAATCGAATCAGTCGCAATAACTTTTATTCCGGCCAAGGCAACAGTAACTGGAAACACAATCCTCAGCATCGTGGAGCGGTCGCTTACCGCGACAATGGCTCTCGCCAGAAATATTCGACGCGTGATGTCAGCGCAGTCAATGCTCGCAACGAATTGCGTGGACACGGTCCGGTCCAGGGGGGCGGCGCACTGGCGGGAGATCGCGCGCCTGTGCGCAATGCGGCCAACGCCAACAATGCCCCTGCGCGTCCCGCTGCTGCGGCACCAGCGCGTCCAATAGAGCAAAATCGTCCTGCACCTCAAAGGGAGGCGGTGCAACAAAGAGCGGCACAGGCTCAGCCTGCTGCGCGCGCAGATGCCTTTAGAGGGGTAGATGCGGGAAGACAATCCATTGATCGTGGACGGGCAAGTGCGGCTGCTGCTTCACATCCCAATGTGGGTCATGGTGGTGGGCGTCCTGGCGGTGGCGGTGGCGGTGGCGGCGGACGTATGCACGGTCGCGGTTAAACATGCGCGAGACAACATAAAACATTCATTCAGACTTTTATTGAGACCACCATGATTGCACGTATTGGTTCAGTATTCATGTTGACGATGGGCTTGCTGCTGACATCAGTAACGGCTCAGGCTCAGCGTATCCAGCAGGTTTTCAAAACGCCACAAGCCGCGATGGAAGAGTTTGGTTATGCCGTGAAAAACAAAGACGATCTTTTATTTAAACTGATGCTTGGGGATGACTACAAATCGTTTATTCCAGCGCCAACCAAAGAAGACTATCAACGTTTTATCGCCGCTTGGGATAAAACGCACAAGATTGTGATGGACAACCCTCAGTTAGCTTACATCGGCGTCGGTGAAAAAGGTTGGACACTACCGATTCCGCTGGTCAAGCAGGGTACGGACTGGCGTTTTGATTTGGATTTGGCCGCCCAAGAAATGAAACAACGTACCATTGGCGCAAATGAAATCGCTGTCATCAGGGCGATGTTGGCGTATGGCGATGCGCAGATGGAATATGCCGAAAAAGATCGCATGGGTGATGGCGTGCTGCAATATGCGCAGCGTTTACAAAGCACACCGGGCACCAAGGACGGTTTGTATTGGCCGACCAACGCAGATGAACCGCGGAGTCCGATCGGTGAGTTTTTTGCTCAATCAAAATCGGTTGATGGGATTGATGAGCGCGGCTTTTATGGATATTTGTTCAAAGTCTTGACCTCTCAAGGTCGCGCCGCTCCTGGTGGGGTGCTCGACTACATCGTAAATGGACGTATGATTGGTGGGTATGCTCTGTTGGCGTGGCCCGTGAGTTATGGTGAAACCGGTGTGATGACCTTCATGGTCAATCATGCTGGTCAGGTTTACCAAAAGAATCTGGGTCCTACGACAGAGCGTTTGGCAAAACAAATTTCGACCTTTAATCCTGATGCCACATGGCAAAAGGTATCAAAAGACGATCTCTGAAACAACGCTGTTGGTGGTGGGGTGGCAGAGTTCGGAGGAAGACTGCCGTTCTTGGAGAAATAGATGAGAATGATCTGCCCCCACTGTCATAAAACCAATCAGCTGCCTGTCGATCGCCTAGCGAGCTCGCCTATTTGCGGTGCGTGCAAACAAGATTTGCTTTCTGCGCCCATCGATGTCGACGAGTGGACGTTTAATGAGCTGCTGTCTCAGTCTCCGTTGCCAGTCGTGGCGGATTTTTGGGCTTCTTGGTGTGGTCCTTGCCAGATGTTTGCGCCGACATTCAAGGCCAGCGCGGCCAAGCACGCCAATCGCGTGTTGCATATCAAAATCAATACTGAAGATCATCAAACCTTGTCTCAGCGGCTTAATATCCGTTCAATTCCAACGCTTGCCGCGTATGGGGGTGGCAAAGAGGTGCATCGCGTCAGTGGTGCATTGCCCGCTCCTGCTCTGGAGCAGTTTATCCAGAAGGCACTAGCGGCCTTTGTTTAAGATGTTTGCTAATTAGGGATTGATCACCGATGTCACATGAGCTAGACCAGGAGTTTTTGCTCGATTCTCAGGCGTTGCTGCATGCTGTCACCTTGATGGGAAAGGTTTCTGAGGTTGCGGATGCCGCTTCTATCGGTGACGTATTACCCGAGACAGGCATTGGCTCGGTTGAGACCTTGAATCAGCTCGCTCCCATCGTATTGGGACACGCCGCGCGATTGGGTGCACCGACGGCCTTTGCGCACAAGGACCCCCCTACTCCTTGGGTCACTTGGGTGACGACCCTTTGGAATGCCTCTCTCAATCAAAATTTGTTACATCCCGCGACTGCGCCCGTAGCGCGTCAGCTCGAAGAAAAAGTCATTGCTTGGTTGTGTCCGTATTTCGGCATGACGGGCGGACATATGACACCAGGGTCTTCGGCGGCCAATCTCACTGCTCTATGGGCGGCGCGCGAATGCGCGGGCATCACAGAAGTGGTGGCGTCAGACTCGGCGCACTTGTCGATTAAAAAGGCTGCCAATATCCTCGGTCTGCATTTCACAATGATTCCAACGGATGCGCAAGGTGTGCTGTGTTCTGAGGCACTCCCTCAGGATATGTCTCGCTCAGCACTGGTCTTGACCTCCGGCACGACCAGTGCTGGCGCGCTCGATCCACTGGACCTGATTGGCAGGGCTGCTTGGACCCATGTGGATGCAGCCTGGGGTGGTCCCTTACGTTTGACGCGTTTTGCCGATCGGTTATCCGGTATTGAACATGCGGACTCGGTAGCGGTATCGTCGCACAAATGGTTGTTTCAGCCCAAAGAATCCGCGTTCGTGTTGTTTCGCGACTCTTTAAAAGCGACCGAAGCCATTAGTTTTGGAGGTGCCTATCTGGCCGAGCCCAATGTGGGCTTGCTCGGCTCTCATGGTGCGACGGCTATTCCTTTGTTGGCGATGCTCATGAGTTGGGGGCGCGAGGGTGTCGCGCAACGTATCGAGCATTGCATGGCACTGGCCGATGAATTGGCCGAGTTTATTCGAGGCGATGCGCGGCTTGAGTTGTTTTCTTCACCGACAACGGGCATTGTTGTGTGGCGCGCAATTGAATCAAAGACCGCACAACGATTGTTGCAAAAGTTGCCCGCAGGTATGATTTCGACTGTCACGATCGATCAGCATAAATGGTTGCGCAATACTGCAGCGAATCCAAACGTAGACATGCCGCTGATGATTGAGACGATAAAAAAAGTATTGGACGCAGAATGACAGTAAATACCGACATGAACACCAACACCAATACCAATACCAAACCAACGATTGTCCTGGCGCCGGGTTTTATGACCGACTATGACATGTGGAGTGACTTTGTTTCATTTTTAAAGGATTACAACGTCATATATGCGGACTTTAGAGAAGGGTCGACGTTGCAAGAATTGGCCGCGAGTAATTTACGCCGTTGTCCCGAGCGGATTATTTTGATTGGATTTTCTTTGGGGGGCTATATTTCTCGCCATATGTTGTATCAGGCCCCAGATCGTGTAGCGGCTTTGGTCTTGATTGGAACTTCCACCAGACCTACTGCACCGCCCGTGACTGATGGTCCTGCCGTCAAGATGTTTCGTGGCATGAGTCGCAGTGCTCTGAGGCGCGCCGTACATGTGGATCGCGAAAACGACGAGACGCTCATCGATAGATTGAAAGAGATGGGAGAGCGCTTAGGTGCCGAGGTATTTGGACGTCTATCCGCGCTTGAGCGGAAATCAGACCTTGAAATGATGCGAACGATTCAATGCCCTGTCTTGGTGGTGACGGCAGATCAGGATCGGCTACGCACCATGGAGGAGGCCACCGAAATGGCCACGGCTGCGAATGCTCCGCTTGTGGTGCTTGAGCATTGTGGTCATATGATGCCGATGGAAGAGCCTGAGCAACTGGCCAAGGTGGTGTTGAGCTGGCTGTCAAAAGAGATCGGACCCCCACGCTCTTCATAGCCAGTCTAGCCAGTCGTCAGGATTTGTGAGTATGTCGATCGCCGTTGTTGGTCGTGAGTGCTACATTCGATCACTTCGTTGTACAACAGCACTTACTAGGATTTATCTCATGATCGTTCGTCAGCTTATCTCAGGAATTTTTGCAGCCTCAGTCGTGGCTTTTGCTGCCGTAGCCGTCGCACAAACACCCACAGCCAGTCAGCAAAAGCAAATTAAGGATGCCGAGGAGCGTTTCGCTGCTTCCGACAAAAATGCCGATGGCAAGCTGACGCTCGAAGAAGCACAAGCGGGTATGCCCCGGATTGCCTCTAATTTTAAAAAAATCGATTCCAATAGTGATGGTTT
>JBIKOQ010000094.1:0-6040 GCA_044357955.1 Burkholderiaceae bacterium
CACTTGCTCTCCATGGACAATCCACGCTTGCGCCTGGATTTGCTGCAGGAGATGCTCGAAGAAATGGGGGCATTCAAGCCCCCACGTCAGTCATGAATAGACCAGCTTAGGCGCGTAAAGAAGCGCAAAAAGCCTTGATACGTTCGCACGCATCTTTCAAAATCTCATCCGAGGTTGCATAAGAAATCCTGAAATATGGTGCGAGACCAAACGCCGAGCCTGGAACGACAGCAACCAGTTTTTCATCAAGCAAAGCATTGGCAAAGTCAAAATCATTATTGATTTTGACGCCTTTTGGTGTGGTCTTGCCAAGCGTGCCTGCGCAGCTCGGATAGACGTAAAAAGCGCCTTGTGGTTTGAGACAAGTCACGCCCTCGCATTCATTGAGCATACGTACGACCATGTTTCTGCGGCGCTCGAAGATAACATTGTGATCTGCGATAAATCCTTGTGGACCATCCAAGGCCTCCAATGCTGCCGCCTGACTGATAGAAGAGGGATTGGAGGTCGACTGGGACTGAATCGCCGACATCGCACCAATCAACCAGCTCGGTCCGTGCCCATATCCAATACGCCAACCCGTCATGCAATAGGCTTTTGAAACGCCGTTGACCGTCAATATGCGATCCGCAATCTCTGGTGCCACCTGGGCCAAGGTCGCGAATTTGGCGCCGTCAAATAACAGCTTTTCATACATATCATCGACCATCACCAAGACATTGGGATGCGCCTTGAGAACCTGACCGAGCGCTTTGAGGTCTTCTGACGTGTAGACAGAACCTGTCGGATTTGAAGGGGAATTCAGGATCAGCCATTTTGTTCGGGGCGTGATGGCTTTTTTAAGCAACTCTGGCGTCAGCTTGAAACCTACAGACGCATCACACACCACGGGGACCACTGTCCCACCCGCTAGGACGACCATATCGGGATAGCTCACCCAATACGGCGCAGGAATCAACACCTCATCGCCCTCGCCAATCGTCGCGACCAGTGCATTAAATAAGACTTGTTTTCCCCCGGTACAGACAATGACATCATCGGGATTGATCGTCATGGCATGGTCACGCAAAAATTTTCTGGCGATCGCGCGCTTTAACTCTGCGGTCCCATTGACCGCGGTATAACGTGTTTGTCCGCCCTGAATGGCCTTGATGGCAGCCTCGCGGATATTGGCGGGCGTGTCCATATCCGGCTCGCCTTGCGCCAATGCGATGACATCCATCCCTTTGGCTTTTAGCGCCTTGGCATTGTCAGTGATCGCCAGCGTGGGCGATGGTTTAACCAAGGACATCCGAGGCGACAGTAAGGCTGCACTCATTTAATTCTCCAAAAAAAGGTCGACGCATCATGCATGCATCTGTCAGGCACACGCTTAATCACTTAAATATAACCCAAGGCAAATCTCCCAAATCCTCGACGCAGCATGGTATCGTGCCAAAAAATTCTGGAGGAAATCCCATGACTTTCAATTTGAGACTGACTCGACGCGCCCTGCTAAGCGCGCTCGTTTTGACAACCGGCTTAGGTTTGAATGCTGCTGCACAAGCCAAGTATCCGGAAAAGCCCATCAAACTCATTGTCGGCTTCGCAGCAGGTGGCCCGACAGACATCGTGGCCCGTCTTGTAGGCAGCCGCCTAGAAAAGGCTCTCGGTCAACCTGTGATTGTCGAGAACAAACCAGGTGGCGGCTCAAACATCGCTTCAGCTGAGGCCGCACGTGCCAAGCCCGATGGCTATACCCTATTTTTGGGGACCATTGCCAATGCGACCAATATGTCGGTTTATAAAAACCTGACCTATGACACCGAACGTGACTTCATCCCAATCTCGCAACTGGTGTCCTCGCCTAGCGTGTTGGTCGTCAATAATGACCTTCCTATTAAGAATTTAAAAGAACTCATCGCTTATGCCAAAGCCAACCCAGGAAAGCTTTCCTATGCCTCCTCGGGCGCTGGGGGTTCACCTCACCTAGCAGGCGAGATGCTCAAGCAGCGTGCAGGCATCGACGCACTGCATGTGCCCTACAAAGGCGCAGCGCCCGCGATGAACGATGTCATGGGCGGCACTGTGTCCATGGGCTTTAAAACGGCCTCGGGAGTCACCACCACAATTCAAGCGGGGCGACTCAGAGCGATTGCGATTGCAAGCAGTACGCGCTTGCCTCAGTTGCCTGACGTTCCTACCTTGAATGAACTTGGCTTTAAAGACTTTGAGGTGAGCTCTTGGAGTGGCCTCTTCGCACCTAAAGGCACACCACAAGCCATCATTGACATTCTTGGCAAAGCAACGGTCGACATTCTTAAGAATCCCGAGGTCCGTAAGCAGCTTGAAGGCATGGGCGCGATCCCCGTGGGCAGCACCCCCGAAGAATTCAAGAAGTATGTTCGCTCAGAGATCGAGAAATGGGGTGTCGTCGCCAAGGCTGCCAATATTCAGCTTTGAACGCTTGACCAAACGATCGAGTGAGCCACGCCTCAGACTCTCATCCCAAGATCTGAGGCGTTTTCTTTGGAAACAAAAGAAGGAATAAGGAATCAGGCGTGTCATCAGCACAAACCCAGCAAATGATGACATATAACGGCTCTCATGCAGTCTGCTTAAGGATGACTCTCATGGCAAATCAAGACCCCCACTACAGCCCTCTGGGTAACAGCGGTTTAATGGTGCCGCGCCTTTGGCTCGGCTCAATGATGTTCGGCGATCAAACCGATGAAGCCGTTGCTCGCGAAATGGTGGCTGTCACGCGCGACGCGGGTCTCAATGCGATCGATAGCGCGGACAACTACGCCGGTGGCGATTCTGAACGTATCGTTGGTAAACTCATCGCCCAAGATCGTGCCCGCTGGGTGTTGGCCACCAAGGTTGCCAATCCAATCGGTAAAGAACCTAACGACAAAGGTTTATCGCGTCGCTGGATCATGCAGGAAGTCGACAACAGTTTGAAACGCCTCAATACAGACTGGATTGATGTCTACTACATGCATAAAGACGATGAGACCACGCCCATCGAAGAGACTCTATCGAGCTTTGCCCGTTTAATCGACATGGGCAAAATCCGCTACTACGGCATATCGAACTTTCGCGGCTGGCGAGTGGCCCGTATGGTGGAGACCGCGCGCCGCATGGGCATTCCTCAACCCATTGTTTGCCAACCCCCCTACAGCGCAGTCACCCGACTGATTGAGACCGAAGTCATTCCTGCCTGTGCGCACTATGGCGTCGGTGTGGTGGCCTACAGTCCCTTGGCGCGTGGCGTACTCACTGGCAAATACGACCCGAATGTCAAGCCTGATCCAAATAGCCGTGCCGGACGCGGTGATCGCCGCATGCACCAGACCGAGTTTCGCACTGAATCGCTTGAGATCGCCAATGCGCTGAAATCACACGCGCAAAGCCGTGGCTTGAGTCCCACACAGTTCGCAATCGCCTGGGCACTCAACAATCGTTTAGTGAGCGGTGTGATTGGTGGCCCTCGCACCTTGGAGCAATGGCAAGACTATGTGGCGGCGCTGAACGTTGAGCTTTTGCCAGAAGATGAAGCCTTGGTCGATCAGCTTGTGCCTCAGGGCTATGCCTCTACGCATGGCTTTGTCGACCCTCAATATCCCATCAAGGGTCGCAAACCCCGCTGAACAGTGCTCACCCCTTGCAAGATCCGTCACAGAACCACCTTGTGACGGGTTTTACGGCGATAATAAGCGCTTGGTCATCTACGTTTTAAGCACATGAACAAGCGCGATATTGTTATCAAAAGTACCACTTATTTACGCGGTCCGAATATATGGACCTATTGCGCCATTATTGAGGCAGTCGTCGACATTGGTGACCTAGAGGATAGCCCCTCAAATACGGTCCCAGGCCTTTACGAGCGTTTAACCACTTGGTTACCCAGTCTTGTCGAGCATCGTTGTAGCCCTGGGGTGCACGGTGGTTTTCTCATGCGTCTCAAAGAAGGCACCTGGCCTTGCCACATTTTGGAGCACGTCACGCTTGCGCTGCAAGACCTTGCGGGGGTCCCGGGCTACGGTTTTGGTCGCGCCCGCGAAACCGAGGAGCGCGGGGTCTACAAAGTCATGGTCAGCGGCTGGGAGGAAAAAGTCACGCTTGCTGCGCTCTACATGGGTCGCGACTTGGTGATGGCTGCCATTGACGACCTTCCCTACGACCTTGAGGGTGAGCTGGATAAATTGAAAGATCTGGCGCAGGATCTTTGCTTAGGCCCGAGTACCGCTTCGATGGTGCTGGCTGCCGACGAGCGAACGATTCCGGCGATTCGTCTGAGTGAGGGCAACCTGGTGCAGTTTGGCTACGGCGCCAAACAACGCCGGATCTGGACAGCTGAAACTGATCAAACCAGTGCGATCGCCGAGACGATTTCGCGCGACAAAGGATTAACCAAACAATTACTTGAAACCTGCGGTGTCCCTATTCCAATGGGGCGCGCGGTTGAGAGTGCTGCGGACGCCTGGGAAGCGGCACTCGATCTGGGCTTGCCCGTTGTCGTCAAGCCCGTGGATGGCAATCATGGACGAGGCGTTTTCATCAATCTCGAAACTCGCGTTGAGATTGAGGCCGCCTACGATGTAGCCGTCGACGAAGGTTCGGGTGTGTTGGTAGAAAAATTTATACGCGGCAATGAGCACCGTCTGCTTATCGTAGGTGGCAAACTCGCGGCTGCAGCCAAAGGACAAGCGGCAAGCGTCATCGGCGACGGTCAACAGACCGTACAAGAGCTCATCACCAGCCAGATCAATTCGGATCCGCGACGCGGTCGCGGTGAGGACCAGCCCCTGAATCCTGTACGGATCGACTCGGCAGCACGACTTGAGTTGACCCGTCAGGGTTTTAATGGGGATAGTGTCGTCCCTGCAGGCAAGGAAGTATTGATTCAACGCAACGGTAACGTTGCGTTTGATTGCACAGACGATGTGCATCCGGAGGTGATCGCGATCGCGGCGCTCGCAGCACAAGCTGTTGGACTGGATGTCGCGGGCATTGACCTTGTCGCCGAAGACATTTCAAAACCCTTGAGTGCTCAAGGCGGCGCCATTGTCGAAGTCAACGCAGGTCCTGGACTGCTGATGCACCTGAAGCCGGCCGAAGGACTCTCTCGACCCGTAGGTCGCGCCATCATCGACCATATTTTCCCTGGAGATGAAAACGGCAGCATCCCTTTGGTTGGCATCACGGGTAGCACGGGCACCAGCCACATCGCCCGCCTGACCGCACACATCCTCAATGCACATGGCTGGCGAACCGGGTTAGCCAATACGGATGGACTTTACGTGGGCACCCGTCGACTCTTTGCGGGCGATGCTGCAAACTGGGATCAAGCCAGACGTTTATTGCTCAACCGAGAAGTTCAAGCCGCGGTTATCGAAAATAACGGCATGGAAATCCTCACCCAAGGCCTAGCCTACGACCGTTGTTCAGTGGGGATTGTGACAAACGTTCTGTACTCGGATATTTTTAAAAATCCCGAGGTTGCCTATCATGCCTTTGAAACGGCCGAGGACTTGATCAAGGTTTATCGTAGCCAAGTCGATGTCGTATGGCCCCATGGCGTTGGCGTCTTGAATGCAGACGATCCCAATGTCGCATCAATGGCGCAGTACTGTGATGGCTCCATCATTTTTTACAGCCCATTCTCCGACTCGGTCGTCATTGCGGCTCATCTTGCTGAAGGCAAGCGTGCTGTTTTTATTGATCAAAACAACAACGTCATCACCGCCAATGGTGCATCGCAGCAAAAAATGATCGCACTGACCGAACTCAGTGCCTACACGGATCCTCAACACACCGAGGCCAGGCGCGGACTTTTAGCGGCAGTCGCTGCCACCTGGGCGCTAGGGGTTTCTTCAGAGACGATTCGAGACGGATTGCGATCTTTTAAGTGATAAATCGTTAAACTAGACGATCTGTTTTCACACACCGAAATTCTTTAAGGTCCAGCCAACATGACTGCACGTACCGCTTGCCATCGCCTTCAGGTCGCAACACCTCTTTATCAATTTATAGAGACAGAGGTCCTTCCTGGATC
>JBIKOQ010000003.1:0-18441 GCA_044357955.1 Burkholderiaceae bacterium
TCCTCCGCGTCAGGCGCGGCCAGCGGTGCGCCCACCATGGCCGACAAGGCCACCGCAACGCACCACCGCCAGAACGCCAGTCGCATACGGCTATTCCTTTTTCGCCTTGCCTTGCGCCTCGACCGCGGCCATCGCTGCCGCGATTTCGGCCGGGTCACCGAGATAATAGTGACGAATCGGCCGCAAATCCTTGTCGAGCTCGTACACCAGCGGCTGCCCGGTCGGGATATTCAGATGCACAATGTCCTCTTCGGAAACGTGGTCAAGATGCTTGATTAAGGCACGCAAGCTATTGCCGTGGGCAGAAATCATCACTCGACGACCGGCGCGTATGGCGGGGGCAATCGTTTCTTCCCAAAACGGCAGCACACGCTCGACCGTGTCTTTCAAGCACTCCGTCGCAGGCAATTGTTGAGCGTTCAGGCGTGCATAGCGCGGGTCAAATTTGGGATGCCTAGGGTCATCGAGCGCAAGCGGGTTGGGTGCGATGGCATAGGCGCGCCGCCAGATCAGCACCTGCTCATCGCCATACTGGGCGGCCGTTTCAGCCTTATTGAGGCCCTGGAGCGCACCGTAGTGACGCTCATTAAGACGCCAATTGTTATGGACGGGCAGATACATCGCGTCCATCGCATCCAGCGCGATCCAAAGCGTGCGGATGGCGCGCTTGAGCACCGAGGTAAAGGCGATATCGAATTCGTAGCCCTGATCTTTCAACATTTGACCCGCTTTACGCGCCTGATCCCGACCCAGATCAGTCAGATCGACGTCGGTCCAGCCCGTAAAACGATTTTCAAGATTCCATTGGCTTTCGCCGTGACGCATCAATACAAGTTTATACATGGCAGACACAGGTTAAAGTGTGGATAAAGCATCATTTTATAATTGTCTGAGTCATATCTCATAACCCACCCCAAATTAGGGGTGTAACCGCATATCTGGATACACCGTGGATTTCTTTTTTAGTCAAAATAACCTGTTGTTAATCGGCGTGGCCTTAGCCTCTGGTTTGGCGCTCGCCTGGCCTATGATCCAAAGCAAACGCGCGGGTGCAAGCATCTCCTGCACAGAAGCCGTACAACTGATGAATCATCAGCATGCCATCATGATCGATATTCGCCCAAGCGATGCCTACTCGGCTGGTCATATTCCTCAAGCTCGTAGCATTCCCGCCAATGATATCGAGAAAAAAGCGGCCAATTTGCCCAAAAACAAGCCGCTGATCGTCGTATGTGACTTCGGTCGTACCGCCGGCAGCGCTGCGGTCCGCCTACGTGCCCTTGGCTTTACCCAGGTCAATGTGCTCGGTGGCGGCATGCGCGCCTGGTCGACGGCCGGACTGCCCTTAACCACAAAATAATGACCTCTTGGAGCCTCAGATGAATAAAGTCGTGATGTACACCACCGGTTATTGCCCTTTTTGCACGCGCGCCGAAATGCTGCTAACACAGCGCGGTGTCGCGGAAATCGAAAAAATCCGGATCGACGAAGACACCGCGCAACGCGCACTGATGATGGAACGTACCGGACGACGAACCGTGCCCCAGATCTACATCGGAGACACCCATGTTGGCGGTTTCGACGATTTGTCTGCGCTGGATCGCGAGGGCAAGCTCTTGCCCTTGCTTAACGGCTAAATACCTATTGACCTTTTTTGCTCTTTTTGCTGTTTTCTCGCGATTTCTTGACTCGATATCAGAATCGCCTCCATTTTAGTTTTTACTGGAAATCTTCATGGCCGAACAAAACACTCAAGCTGACAACGCTCCCTCCTTCAATATGCAACGCGTGTACCTGAAGGATCTCTCGCTTGAGATGCCCAACGCACCGAGCATCTTCCTCGAGCAAGAAGCCCCCGCGGTCGAGGTTTCGATCAACATTGGCGGTCAGGCCTTGGCCGAAACCGTCTTTGAGTCCACCGTGACCGTCACAGTCACCACACGTATCAAGGACAAGGTTTTATATCTCGTCGAAGCCACACAGGCTGCAATTTTCGAAATGGTGAACATCCCCGCCGAACAGATCGATCCCTTGATGGGCATCGTGTGTCCGACCATGCTTTACCCTTATCTGCGCTCCAACGTCGCCGATGCGATTACGCGCACATCACTACCCCCATTGCACTTGGCTGAGGTCAACTTCCAAGCCCTCTTCGAGCAACGCATCGCTCAGGCAGCACAAGAAGCTGAATCCGCGCCTGCTGATTCGGGTCTGATTTTGCCCCCTGGTGTGACGCGCCAATAACGCCAATCCCCCGTGACCATGCACAAAGCTGAACACGCCCCGCGACCCGTCGCAGTGCTTGGTGCTGGCGCCTGGGGCACGGCTCTTGCATGCGCGGCGAGTCGCCATGCGCCCACGATGCTTTGGGCGCGTCATGCCGCGCTCTCCGAGCAGCTGGCTACTCGGAGAGAAAACACCCGTTACCTGCCAGGTATCGCACTACCAGACACTCTTTTGTTTACCTCAAACCTTGATCATGCCTTGGCGCACACGTCAGCCAGAGCACCCGAGGCGGCAGGTTTGCTTATTTTGAGTGTTCCTCTCGCCGGCCTGCGCGCTTTATGCATCGAACTCGGCGAAAAACTCTCGCAGCCACTCAATGTGCAACTTTCGCCAAAACAGCAACCGCTCACAGGCATCGTATGGACCTGCAAAGGCCTCGAGGCTGAGACCGGCATGCTACCCAGCGAGATTGCACGAGAGGCGCTAAGCGCTGTCCCCAGCATCCCAACAGGTGTGCTCTCTGGTCCCTCCTTCGCCCGCGAAGTCGCTCAAGGTCTCCCCGTCGCGCTCACCATTGCCAGCCAAGATGCGGCGTTGAGACGCGCAACCATCGCAGCACTGCATGGCGGCGCCATGCGCGTTTATGCCAACCAAGATGTCATTGGCGTCGAGGTCGGCGGTGCCCTGAAAAACGTCATGGCGATTGCCTGCGGCATAGGCGAGGGACTCGGCCTAGGCACCAATGCCCGCGCCGCGCTCATCACCCGTGGTCTGGCTGAAATGACCCGCTTTGGTGAGGCGTTAGGTGCCCACAGCGCGACGTTTTCCGGTCTCACCGGTCTTGGTGATCTTGTACTGACCGCCACGGGCGATCTGTCGCGCAATCGCCAAGTCGGCCTCGAAATTGGGCGAGGCAAGTCCTTAAACGAAGTGTTGGCAACAGGCCTGACCGCTGAAGGGGCGCGCTGCGCCCAAGCCGTTCTCAAGCGAGCCTCTCAGCTCGGTGTTGAACTACCCATTACCCATGCTGTGTGCGAGGTGCTGTTCGAGGGCGTCGCGCCCTTCGAAGCTGTCACACGACTGCTCTCGCGCGTCGCGACAACTGAATAATAGGTGCCCCATGTTTTTTTCTTCGCGTTTGTTTTGTCTCCTGGCCTGCGCACTCACGCTCATGACCACCTTTGCGTTACGTCCCGTATCTGCACAAAACACTTGGCCGCATGAAAAGCCGATTCACCTGATCGTTCCCTTTCCCGCAGGATCCTCTCCTGACATTCTGGCGCGCACTCTGGCTGCCCCGCTCGCTAAACAGCTTGGGCAAAATATTGTCGTTGAAAATAAGCCCGGCGCAGGAGGCAACATCGGTACCCGCTTTGTGGCACGTGCGCCTGCTGATGGTTATACGCTGCTCTACACAATCAACGGCCCTCTCGTCACGGCACCCACGCTTTATAAAAAAACGCTGGGTTACGACCCCGTCACCGACCTCGCACCCATCACCTTGGTCGCGACCAGTCCAAACGTCCTCGTGGTCAGTGCAAGCTTTAACGGTGTCAACGTCGCAGACTTGGTGACCCAAGCCAAACAACATGCTGGCAAATGGAACTATGGCTCAATCGGCGCCGGCAGCGCCTCCCACCTCGCGATGGAGCTCTTTAAAAAGCAAGCAGGTGTTGAGCTCACGCATATTCCCTACAACGGGTTTCCACAGGTCACAACCGCCGTTATCGCCCAAGACATTCAAGCCGCGTTCATGGTGCCCGCGATCGC
This sequence comes from Burkholderiaceae bacterium, assembly GCA_044357955.1. Classification (GTDB taxonomy): domain Bacteria; phylum Pseudomonadota; class Gammaproteobacteria; order Burkholderiales; family Burkholderiaceae_B; genus Zwartia. Next base: position 3,997 of record JBIKOQ010000003.1, read on the forward strand.
GATGACTCAAATTAAAAGCGGTAAAGTCAAAGCCTTGGGCATCACGAGCCAACAGGCGATCGCCACACTACCAGGCATCACGCCGCTATCCGAGCAGGGTTTTGCCGACTTTGAAGCGATTTCCTGGAATGCGATTCTGGCACCTGCGGGGACCCCTGCAGTCATCCTTGAGCGCCTCCACAAAGCGCTCGCCGAACTGTTGGCCAGCGAAGAAATTAAAAACAAATTTGCCTCTCAATATTTTTCAACAGTCGGTTCGAGCCCTAGCGAGCTCAAACAGCGTATCCAAGATGAAAAAAGGCGCTGGGACGCCGTGATCGCAGAGCTCAAACTTTCTCTGGACTAAGACACTGCAGATCGGGGCGTTTATTTTTATACCGCGCCCGGATAGCCTTGTTGGCGCCAGGCCTCAAACACCACGACGGCCACTGCGTTGGAAAGATTTAAACTACGCTGTCCTACCAACATCGGCAAACGGACGCGCTGAGTCGGCTCAAACAGCGCCATTTGCTCTGCCGAGAGACCTGCGGTTTCACGTCCAAACACAAAGACATCACCCTCGAGCAAACTGACCTCACTGACCAGTTGCGTGGCTTTGGTCGTCATGGCGAATACACGCTCGGGTGGTGCCCCGGTCGCTTTAATCGCCAGGGGCAAACTATCATGCACCTTGACTGGCTGCCACTCGTGATAGTCGAGACCGGCGCGTTTGAGTCGCGTGTCATCGATCTCAAAACCGAGCGGGCGCACAAGATGTAGCCGCGCGCCCGTATTGGCGCACAAGCGGATCACGTTACCCGTATTGGGCGGAATTTCTGGCTGGACAAGGATGACATCAAACATGAGCGCTATTTTGCCAGAGTCCGCGCGGCAACGAGGGCGATGACGCCTTGAGCCCCTGCGCGCAACAACGCTGCCGACGCGGCTTCTAGTGTGCTCCCTGTCGTGAGCACATCATCGACCAAGCCTATCCAGCCTCCACGAACCGGAATACACCCTTCGTATAGTCCACACACACTCTCCTGGCGTGCATGCCAATCGAGATTTTTTTGACTGGACGTTTCGCGCGTTCTGCGCAACCAAGCGCCCCGTAACGGTACGCCGCTCAAGCCCGCAAGCTCGCGTGCGATTTCACCCGCGGGATTCAATCCTCGTCGTAGCATCGCCTCGCGACTAGAGGGAATGGGGACTAAAGCCGTTAATGGCGGCAAGACTGGGCAAGCCGCTTGCATATTGCGCCACAACAGTCTAGCGAACAGCCCCGCTTCTGTCAGTCGCCCTTGCGCCTTGAAGCGACGCATCAGCTGATCGCCTGGCGCCGCAAAGTGAATCCCCGCCATGGCACGGGTATACGTCAATGGCCGTTGGCAACAAACCTCGCACAATGCTCTCGGTGCGGGCAATAGCTCCAAACCAATGGTAGGCGCTTGGTACAAACAACGGTGACAATGTCGCCGCGCATCGAACTTGAACCTAACCTCGTTTTCGCAAGGGTGGCAAAGGTCCCCGCCGACTGCAGCTAAACCACATAAGGGACATGGGGCGCGGAGTATTCGTCGGATTTTTTCTCGAATAGAGTACATTTTCATTCCTCAAGCCCTTATTCTGCCCCAGCGCTGCACGCCTTTTTTATTGCTATGACAACAACATCCGCACCGAGTCGTCTCCCCTTGAACGTTGAGCATGTCATGCGTCAATTCAACCGCAGAGGCGACCTCAACGAAGCTCAGTTTTTATATGGCGAAATCGCGCGTCGCATGGATGAGCGCTTGCGGCTTGTACGTTTAGAACCCGCGCAACTCTTAGATGCAGGTTGCGGTGCCGGAGCTCAAATCCCACTTTTGCACGCACGTTACCCCAACGCCCATTTCATTGGTCAGGATCACAATGCGGGCTTGCTCAAACTTGCCCAGCAGTGCGCACACAACATCTATCCGCACGGTTGGCGATCGTGGGTCGGACGTTTGCGGGGACAGCCCCCTGCAACCTCTTGGATCCAGCAAGATCTCGCCCAAACAGGTCTCGACCCCGAGTCCCTCGATCTCGTTTGGTCCAACCTAGCATTGCACTGGCACCCAGCCCCCCACGAGGTGCTGCAGGAGTGGGGACGCATTATTCGGCCAAATGGCTTAGTGTTTTTCTCCTGTTTTGGTCCCGCGACCATGCTAGAGGTGCGTCAAGCACTGAGCACGGCCGATCTCACCACTGCCACGCCGAGTTTTGTGGACATGCACGATTTTGGCGACTTGTTGATAGAAAAAGGCTTTGCCGATCCGGTCATGGATCAAGAAGTGCTCACACTGACCTACGCCACGCCGGAAAAGCTTTTACACGATGTCAAAAACCTTGGTGGAAATCCTGCTCTGGGACGTAAAGCGACGCTCACGACGCGTCAATGGCGACAGCGTTTACTCAATGCGCTAGAACAGCAACGTCGTCCTGACGGCCGTATCCATCTCACCATCGAGGTGGCTTATGGTCACGCCTGGCGCAGCGCAGTACGGCGCGGCCAGGCGGGGGAAACGCGCATCAGTGTGAGCGCGATTCAGCGAAAATCAGCCGAAAAATGAGTAGTAGGCTTTGTAGGCCATATATGCCGCCAGACCAAAAAGCAAGAATGCAAAAATTCGCTTGAGCGTTTTGACGGGAAGGTTATGGGCGGCACGTGCGCCGACTGGCGCCAACACCACGCTACATATCGCCAAAATAATCAAAGCCGGCCAATAAATGTAGCCAACCATCTCAAACGGCAGGCCTTCTTTGTGCCAGCCAGACCAAACGTAACCAATCGTATTGGCCAGCGCGATCGGAAAACCGAGTGCGGCCGATGTGCCTACAGCCTGGTGCAAGGGCACGTTACACCAGAGCATAAAGGGCACAGAGATAAAACCACCGCCTGCGCCCACCAGACCAGATACGAAACCAATCGTGCCTCCCGCACCCACCGTGCCGACTTTGCCGGGCATGTGACGCGAAGCCTTGGGCTTTTTATCGCGCAACATCTGAAAAGCCGAGTAGCCCACGAATACAGCAAAAAAGAGCGCCAACCAGCCCGTTTTAAGGAAAGAAAAAACAGCCCCGCCAGCAATCAAACCACCCACGACGATACCGGGTGTCAAGGCCGCGACTAAATCCCAGCGTACCGCTCCCCTTTTGTTGTGCGCGTTCACGCTCGACACCGAGGTAAACAAAATAGAGGCCATCGATGTCGCGATCGCCGCATGAACGATCAACTCAAGCGGCAAGCCTTGCCAAGTGAGCAAAAGCGTTAAAAAGGGAACGAGCAACATGCCGCCCCCAATGCCTAATAAACCGGCGGCAAAACCGGTCATACAGCCTAGAATGGCAAGAGCTAGGATAAATAATGGATCCATGAGGTTGAACTCGATCTCGACGCTTGTGAAGTCGCTCAGTATACTGACTGGATTCAACCCTTGCCCGCCTCGACCTATTTTCTAAAAGAATGCTGTATGGACTCTCTTGATACCGAAGTATTGAAACAAGCCCGCGAATGGGTGTCGGCCGGTCATACGGTGCATTTGGCAACGGTCGTCAAGACGTGGGGCTCGGCCCCGCGACAGGCAGGTGCGATGCTGGCTGTGCGAAAAGACGGACGCGTCATCGGCTCTGTTTCAGGCGGATGCATCGAGGATGATTTGATCGCTAGGGCCCAAGAAGGAAGACTCCCTGCCAAACCAGAGTGGGCGCGTTATGGTGTATCACAGGACGAAGCGGCTCGCTTTGGCCTGCCTTGCGGCGGCACGCTGCGCTTGGTGATCGAACCCCTCACCCAGAGCGACTGGCTCGAACAGGTCGTTGCCACCACCGAGACACAACAACTCATTGGTCGCTGGTTAGATATGTCCACGGGCATATCCACGTTGACCAACGCACGTCCAGGCCAACTGACTGAAGTTAAAGAAGACGGCTGCCATTTCATCTATGGCCCACACTGGCGACTTCTGATCATCGGTGCAAACCAAACAGCTCGGGCTCTGGCTCAGATCGCCACGATGCTCGAATTTCAAGTCATTATTTGCGACCCTCGCGAGGAATTCACCGCCGACTGGGACATGCAGGGCGTAACGCTTCAGCCAGGAATGCCAGATGATGCCGTGCTGGAGATTCAGACAGACTCTCGCACCGCCATCGTTGCCATCACCCATGACCCAAAGCTCGACGACATGGCCTTACTCGAAGCCTTGAAATCCAAGGCTTTTTATATAGGCGCTCTGGGTTCGACCCGCAATCAAGCCAAACGACGCGAACGTCTACTGAGCTTTGATCTTTCTGAACAAGAAGTTGACAGGCTACATGGTCCCGTTGGTCTTCAAATCGGCAGCCGCACACCCGCTGAAATTGCCGTCGCAGTCGGCGCCCAATTAGTCCAAGTCAGGCGTGCACTCGAAGACGCGCGTGTCGGTGGCCTCAGTCAGCCGCCCGCCTCGACGATCGCCTAGCTGCTACGCTTGCGAGACTCAATGCCGAGTTGCTTGAGCTTGCGATAAAGGTGTGTGCGTTCGAGACCTGTCTTTTCTGAGACACGCGTCATACTGTTGTTCTCGCGCGCCAAATGATATTCAAAATACACGCGCTCGAACGCATCGCGCGCTTCCCGCAAGGGTTGATCAAGCGTGATATCACCGAGCAAACTTTGATCGACGGGTTCGGCAACCGCTACGTTTTCTGCCGGAGAGATAGGGTCAGAGAGCTGGGGCGAGGCACTACTCGGTGGCGCGACGGGCGCAAAGGTGCCGTTTGCTGACTTGGCAACCGGCAAACGCCCACGCGCCAGACCTGCAGATATTGTTTTGAGCAAACGCTGCAAAGTGATCGGTTTTTCCAGAAAATCAATCGCACCGATACGTGTGGCCTCGACAGCCGTGTCGATCGTAGCGTGGCCGCTCATCATGATCACAGGCATATCGAGCAGACCCTGAGAGCCCCACTCCTTGAGCAAAGTCACGCCGTCCGTATCGGGCATCCAAATATCAAGCAAAACCAGATCGGGGCGTCCACGTAAACGTGCAGCACGCGCCTGAGCCGCATTTTCAGCAAGCTCGATCGTGTGACCCTCGTCGTATAGGATTTCGGAGAGCAACTCGCGAATCCCGACCTCATCGTCGACAACCAAAATTCTGGCCATAAATCTTTCACCACCCCTTACACATGAGCATTATCGTTGCCTTGCAGCGGCGCGTCCAGCGATTGCACCAACTGCGTCAACAAAATCGAAACTTTGGCACCACCCTCGCGCCGGTTGGACACATCAATACGGCCTTGATGCTCATCGATGATCTTTCGAACAATCGCCAAACCGAGACCTGTACCCTGAGCTTTAGTTGTGACGTAAGGCTCAAAAGCGCGTTGCAAAACTTGTGACCCAAATCCAGGACCATTATCAGAGACTGTAAATCGAAGAGCGGGCTGGTCAGGACGTTCGGTATTTTCCCGACTTCCAGCCTGAATCAACTTGGTCGCAACCTCGATCACACCTCCCTCTGGCTTATCCACTAAGGCGTCACGCGCATTCGCCAAGAGATTATGAACCACTTGACGCAACTGCGTGGGATCCCCCAAAACGGGTGGCAAAGCAGAATCAAGCGAAACCTCAAGATGCCAAGCATGCCGCTCATCCCTTACCATACCATCGATTGGATCCCATCCATAAAGTCCGAGGACCTCATCGACTAGGGCATTAAAATCAACCGGTACCATCAATATGGCGGGTTTGCGCGCATATTCCTTAAAATCGTCGACCATATGCTTGAGTGAACTCACCTGGTTGACAATCGTATTGGTGGCTCTTTCGAGTAAGGCCGCATCCTGGGGCTCGAGCTTGTGCGCCAGTTTCATCGCCAAACGCTCTGCCGATAACTGAATCGGGGTCAGCGGATTTTTGATCTCATGCGCGAGCCTGCGCGCGACCTCACCCCAAGCCACGCTGCGGTTGGCCGACATCACCTCAGTGATGTCGTCAAAGACCACCATATAGCCGTTATCTCGGCCATCAACAAGTAACTGCGTGCCCCGGGCCAAGAGTGTCAGGGTATAGAACTTCGTATCATCGCTTAAGTCAGGGAGCTTGAGCTCAAACTGCTCCTGCCAATGGGTCCGCTCAGAGCCCACTGCGGCATGCTGCGAAAACGCCTGCCGAATCATGCCTGCAAAATCGATCATGCCATCAATCGTTTCTAGCGGTCGGCCAGGTGCTGCGCGTAAATCAACACTCAAAATCGCCTGCGCGCCTTGGTTAAACGTGGTCAATCGAAACTGCTGATCAAAAACAAGGACTCCGGCCGACAAGTTCGACAACACACTTTCCAGATAAACGTTTGATCGTTCGAGCTGCGCGCGATTGGTCTCGACCATGCGGCGGGCTTCTTCGAGCTGACGCGTCATATCATTGAACGACCGTGTCAGCTGACCCACTTCATCGTTACTCGGAGGTTCGGGCAAAGGCCTAAAGTCTCCAATACTCACCGCTTGGGTGCCGGAGGCAAGCGTGAGTAAGGGCCTCACAAGCTTTTTGGATAGATATAAAGCGACGGCGATGGCGGCAAAGACCGTCAACAGAAGCGCCAAAGTAAGCGTGACTGCAAAAAGATTACGCAAACTCTGACGCGAGAGCGCAAGCTCTTGATAGTCTAGATATCCTTTCTGAACCTCGCGCGCGTTTTGAGCGATCTTATCTGACACCGGTTGTATCAACTGCAACCAACGTGACTCCGACGTCACACCTAGCGTTGTCTCAGCCCGATCAGGGGACCCCAAAGGTACGATCACGCGCAATAGCAGTCCCGCATCACCTAAATTGGCCGTGGGGTCATCCGAATCTGCTGCCGAATAACCGCGCGCAGTCCGTAACTGATTGAGAACCGCCGCAGGCGGCAAGGGTGGCAACAGCGTGCCAATATTATCGGTAGAAAACGCAATGAGTCGACCACTTGTCGTAAATACCATCGCGTCGATCGCACCACTCGTCTCTCGCAGACGCGTCAATACTGCAGCGATATCGGGATCCGGTGTATTGCTTAAATCGGGCGTCATCGAACGCGCTCGTGCATCGAGCTGGGCCAATTGAGAATCAAGGGCAGCACGACCAAGTGTCAACCCAGACTCAAGAGCAGTGTCCACCCGAACATTGAACCAAGACTCAATCGATCGCGACATGAATTGCAAAGATACGGTATAGATGAGCGCGCCTGGTAAGACCCCGATCAGCGCAAATGCCAAAGCGAAACGCGCCGTCAACCGAGAGCCAAACTTGCCAATTGAAAATTGTTTCGCCAAACGAAGGGTGAGCCAAACGACCCACACAAACAAGGTAAGGGCTAAGCCACCGTTGAGCCAAAGCAGTAAAGCTTGGTATTGCGCCAAAAGCGAAGCATTGCCTGTCGACCATGCGAGCAACACAAATAAAACGACTGCGCTCGCAATGCCTACACCTGAGACCAGTCGCATGAGGGGATTCATTTCGTAGCCCCTGCCTTGCGTACGGAAAAATCAAATGGCTTCCATGGGCTCGTCAGCGACCACGCTCCACGATTGCGTGCATCCAATTGCAGTGGTCTGGCCAAATGAGAAGTATCGAGTCTAATGCGCACCTCGCCCTCGTACCGAACATTGGGCTCAAAACGATCCAAAGGTGCCACCGGCCAACCTCGTACCTTTTCCAGCACTGCCAACGCGTCCTGAAGAGAACCCACTGGCAGAAATAAATCACCTGTCGCCACACGCCACTGTTGCGTCAAGGTGTTGTAAGACATGCGTCGCGTCAGCGAAGTCTCAACGATGGACTTATCAAGCCACCACCAACGCGGTGCTTTAATTTTTACGTCCAGCGTGAAATAAAGAGGGACCCCGCGCTCAGCAGCCTCAAGCACGATCGGACTCAGTTTGAGTCCAACATCCAAATCCATGGTGAGGTGACCCTCGCCAATCAAAGGTTCAATTTGTTTAATCTGTGCGTCGGCCGCTAATGCAGCGCTCTGAACGAGGGCGCAACTCATCAAGGTGAGCGCAAGCAGCGCACCCCTCAGAAAAGTCCGGCCCTTACGTGCAGTCATCATGAACACTTAGACCTTTCGTGTAAACAACGCATAAAAGAATCCATCGTAGCCTGCCGGATACGCAGCGTCTGGCAGGTGCGGCAACAACTGGCCGGGAGCATCCATCCTCTGGGCCTGAGCATGGCGGGCCGCGAACGCCTGCGCCTGCTTTTCGCCCTCCTCCGGAAAGATCGAACAGGTCACCATGAGTAGTTTGCCACCAGGCGCAACCACACTCCAAAGGGAATCCAAAATTTCTCTTGCTAACTTGGCCGTTTGCTCAACGTCTTGCGCGCGGCGCAACCAGCGAATATCGGGGTGTCGACTCACAATTCCCGAAGCGGTACACGGTAAGTCCGCTAATACAGCGTCAAAGGGCTTTGCGTCCCACCAAACATGGGTCTTAATGGCACTTTCAGCGACTAGGCGAATGCCTCGACGCATCAAACCCAAGCGCTTGAGATTTTGATGCACACGTTCGAGCCGGACCGCATCAATATCTAGCGCGGTTAAATCAACCTTGGCTAATTCCAATAGATGCGCTGTTTTACCTCCAGGGGCTGCACAAGCATCTAGTACCTGCATCCCGTCTTGAGCATCGAGCATCGGGGCGGCAAGCTGCGCGCCTGCATCTTGCACAGACCACCAACCCTGAGCATAGCCAGGCAGTGACGTGATTGGACGGGGCACCTTTAAAACAAGGCCTGCGCTACCAAAAGCCGTTGCCTCAATACCCTGTTCAGAGAAGGCTTGAAGAACGGCTTCGCGCGTTGTTGCTCGCATATTCACGCGTAAGGTGAGTGGCGGATGCGTGTTCGCTGCCACCAAGAGTGCCTCCCAATCCTGGGGATAGTTCTTTTGCAAACTTTCTATCCACCAGCGCGGATGGTTCCACTTTGCTTCGAGGTCGTTGGAGACTTTCGCCAAAATATCGCTTCGCTCGCGCTGAAAACGACGCAATACTGCGTTGACCAAGCCTTTAAACGACGCGGTCGAGCGATGCCATTGTGTGGCTTGAACCGCCTGATCCACCAAGGTATGCGCGCCATAAATGGGCGTGCCTTCGGCGGGCGTTTCCTCTTGGGCACGGATAGAAGCATCCAAGAGCAGCAAACTCAGACCGATCAGGGCATACATGGTCGCGCTAGGCGGCTGACGTTCGACGAGTATGCGACGCAAGGCTTTGGCCATTCCCCAGTGGCGCATGGCGTAAAAAGCAAGCGCTTGTGCGGCAGGTCGCACATCGGGGTGAACGTCGGCAAGTGCTTCGGTGAGGGACTGACCGGACTCCACGGCAGCGACGGAACTCGCCGCGGCGAGCAAAGAATGAGAGAGGGCGGGTGTGACTGGATTCATCCCTCAATTGTAGGGTCTTTGGGAGGTCTGTTTGCCATGGACAACACAACATCTGTCGCAAAGCCGGTTTTAGTCAGTGCGCAAGGTAAAATCACAGACTGTTTAATGCGGGTCACGACTCGCCAGGTCACTCAATATGTCTTCGCCCAAAGTCGGTTTTGTCAGTCTCGGTTGTCCCAAAGCACTGGTGGACTCAGAACGTATCCTCACTCAGTTACGGACAGAGGGCTATCAGATCGTTCCCGACTACAACAATGCCGATGTGGTCGTGGTCAATACGTGTGGTTTTATCGACAGCGCCAAAGCCGAATCGCTCGACGCGATCGGCGAGGCCATCGCGGAAAATGGCCGCGTGATCGTGACCGGATGCATGGGGGTCGAAGAATCGGTGATTCGCGCGGTGCATCCCAGCGTATTAGCCGTGACCGGCCCTCAGCAATACGAACAGGTGGTTCGGGCTGTCCATGAGGCGGCCCCGCCCAATGCCTCGCACGACCCCTTTTTAGATCTGGTGCCACCGCAGGGCATCAAACTCACGCCCCGCCACTACGCTTACTTAAAAATATCCGAGGGCTGTAACCACCGCTGTAGCTTCTGCATCATCCCCTCGATGCGCGGAGATTTAGTGAGCCGTCCCGTGGGTGATGTGCTCGACGAAGCTCAGCGCTTGGCCAAAGCCGGCGTCAAAGAACTACTCGTCATTTCCCAAGACACCAGTGCCTATGGCGTTGACGTCAAATATCGCAGCGGCTTCTGGAATGGTCGGCCCGTCAAAACGCGTATGACCGAGTTGTGCTCTGCCTTGTCTGAGCTCGGCATCTGGGTTCGTCTGCACTATGTCTATCCTTACCCGCATGTCGACGAGGTGATCCCTTTGATGGCTGAGGGCAAGATCCTGCCTTATTTGGACATCCCGTTTCAACACGCGAGCCCACGTATTCTCAAGGCGATGAAGCGTCCTGCTTTTGAGGATAAAACCATGGCGCGCATTCACCGTTGGCGCGAACAATGTCCCGACATCACGCTGCGTTCGACCTTTATCGTCGGCTTCCCGGGCGAAACGGAAAGCGACTTTCAATATCTGCTGGACTGGATGTCAGAAGCGCAACTCGATCGCGTGGGCTGTTTTCAATATTCACCCGTCAAGGGTGCGCCCGCCAATGCACTCGAGGGTGCAGTCCCCGACGAGGTCAAACAAGAACGTTGGGATCGCTTTATGGCACACCAACAAGCCATCTCTACCGAACGTCTGGCCAAACGCGTTGGCCGCGAAATTGATGTGCTCATTGACGAAGTCGACGAGGATGGTGCAGTGGGTCGCTCAAGTGCCGATGCACCTGAAATCGACGGTTCCGTGTTCGTTGATAGCGATACGCCACTCAAACCCGGAGATCTCATCCGTGCACGTGTGACAGACTCTGACGAATACGATCTTTGGGCAGAAAAGATTGGAACTTGATGTGATGCGTGTTGGCTTTGCCGGAACACCCGAGTTTTCCAAACGGGCCTTACACGCCCTTTTAAATGCAGGTTTTAAGGTCCCGCTCATACTCACGCAACCAGACCGCCCTTCGGGACGTGGTCTCAAACTCACCCCAAGTCCAGTTAAACAACTCGCGCTCGAACACGAAATTCCTGTTCTTCAGCCCCGCAGCCTGCGTTTAGATGGCAAATATCCCGAGGACGCGCAGGCAGCGCTGTTAGCGTTGCAAGATGCGCAACTTGATGTCCTGATCGTCGCCGCTTACGGCTTGATCCTGCCTGCCTGGGTGTTGCACACACCACGCTACGGCTGCCTCAATATCCATGCGAGTTTGCTGCCTCGCTGGCGCGGAGCGGCACCGATTCAACGCGCGATCGAAGCGGGTGACACACAGACGGGCGTAACGATCATGCAAATGGACGAGGGTCTCGATACCGGCGCAATGTTACTCATTGAGCCTCTAAACATCGCCCCCCAAGATAACGCCGCGACCCTACACGACAAACTTGCCGAACAAGGTGCACGCCTGATTATCCAAGCACTACGCGCGCTCCCCGAGGGCGCACTCACAGCCACTGGCCAACCCGAAACAGGTGCCACCTATGCGTGCAAGCTCGACAAGGCCGAAGCGGCTTTGTCACTGAATGAGCCCGCCGAGTTGTTGGCGCGTCGGGTGCGCGCCTTTAATCCTGCGCCAGGAGCAACCATCAGACTACCCGGCATCGCCGAACCGGTCAAAGTATGGGAAGCCGTTGCTTTGGCTGACGACACCATCAATACTCACACTCAAAATGATGGTGATGCATACGTTATCCGCGCAAGTGCCGATGGCATTGATATCGCCACAGGTCATGGGGTTTTGCGTTTATTAGAGCTTCAGCGCCCAGGCGGCAAGCGCCAGCCTGCTTCGGCCTTTATTGCTGGGTGGTCGTCTTTTTCTCGCTGAGCTTGAGCACTAGGATCGTGGCCGACAAAACAAAAGTAATAATGTTGGCAATGATCATGGGCATGGATTCAATGAGAAAAGCATAACCAAGCCACAGTGCGATCCCTGTTGTAAACATGACGTACATCGCCAGTGAAATCGACGCCGTATCGCGAGATTTGATTGTTTTAATTGTTTGTGGAAAAAAAGCGGCCGTCGTTAAAAAAGCGGCGATGTAACCCAACGTTTCAATATGCATAGGGAAGGGTTATGCCCGCTCCAATTCGCGCTGTTCTTTTCGCAGCTTGGCTTTAAGACGTGTCTGTTTTAGCAGCGACAGATGCTGCACGAAGACCTTACCATTCAGATGGTCGAGTTCATGCTGAACGCAGACCGCTAACAGTCCGTCTGCCTCGAACTCATAAGTATCACCTAATAAATTCAATGCACGCACACGGATTTTCGCAGGTCGATCGACCTCGTCGTAAACGCCAGGAACTGAGAGACAGCCTTCTTCGTAGGTCTTTTGCTCTTCGCTGACACTCAAAATTTCTGGGTTAATCAGTACCCGCAAATCGCTTTTATCTTCGCTGACATCGATCACCACTACACGCTCGTGCACATCGACTTGGGTCGCAGCCAAGCCTACGCCGGGTGCTTCGTACATGGTTTCCGTCATATCGGCGACAAGCTTACGAATGCGCTCATCCACCACGCGCACAGGTTTCGCAACCGTATGCAGGCGCTTATCGGGATAGTTCAGAATGTTCAATAGAGCCATAGCGAAAAACCACGTATTTACATAACTAATTTTATTTTAAATTAATTAAGCCCTAAATTCGATGCATTCCGCACGATTTAGGGGGTATTTTGGGGACACTTTTATCCCGTTTCTGCAAACGGCATGTGGCAGACTAGTTCATGCCTCACACTCTCTCAACAGAAATGCTGACCGGCTGGCTGCGCCTGAGCATGACTCCTGGGCTTGGGCCGATTTTGTGCCAGCGCCTACTCAGCCAGTTCTCCTCGCCCCTGGAGATCGAGCAATGTACGTCCCAGCAGCTCAAAACGCGGGTCCCCAACGTCCTCTGCGAGGCCTTGCTTTTAGCCCGAGGCGAGCCAGTGGCGCAACAGATCGTATCGGCCTTGGAATGGGCACAACATGACGACCAGTTCATTTTGACTCAAGATCAAACGCAATATCCTGCCATACTGAAGCAGATCGCCGATCCGCCAATTGTCTTATTCGCCAAAGGCGCTTTACCACGACTTGAACAACCCGCATTGGCGATTGTTGGCGCACGTCACGCGACGGCGGATGGACTGGAACATGCTAGCGACTTTGCCAGCGCCCTCGCTCGGCAAGGCTGGTGTGTGATCAGTGGCTTGGCTCAGGGCATCGATGCGGCCGCTCATCGAGGCGCCCTCCAAGCAGGCTTGACTGGGGGAGGTACCATCGCGGTGCTCGGCACGGGCGCCGATGTGGTGTATCCACGCAACCATGCCGAGCTCGTTCGCCGCATCCTCGCAGAGGGTGGCTTGATCATTTCTGAATTCCCGCTTGGCACGCCTGCGCGACCTCATCATTTTCCGCGCCGCAATCGGATTGTCGCGGGGCTCTCGCATGGCGTACTGGTTGTAGAAGCCGCGCTTAAAAGTGGCTCATTGCTCACCGCACGCCTAGCTATCGAGATGGATCGGGAGGTCTTTGCGATTCCTGGCTCGATTCATTCGCCCCTCTCAAGAGGACCGCATGCACTGATTCAGCAGGGTGCAAAACTCGTCGAAAACACCTCAGATATCTTGAACGAACTCGAGGCATATTGCGTACCGCAGTCCTTTTCCACCCTTTCCGCAACATCGGACTCTTCGCCCAAAGCCGCGCCACAGTCACCTGTTTGGGACGCAATCGGCTACGATCCCGTTAGCGAAGACATTCTGCAACAGCGCACGAATATGTTGCCCGCCATCCTACAGTGCGAGCTTCTGACGCTCGAGCTCAATGGCGACATCGAACGCCGCCCCAATGGTCGGATTGTTCGTACGCGCAGGCGATCCTAAACAAGCGACTGACCCCATGCACAATCATATTTCTACGTTCAAACGATTTCAACAAGCCTTGATCGTGATGCTCTTGAGTCTCTGCGCAGGTTTCGCTGTCGCTCAGGAGTGTGCCACCACTATTGAAAGCGATGATGCACTTCGTTACGATCCGAACAACATTGAGATTCCTCTCGCATGTAAAACCTTTACCGTCACGCTCAAGCATACCGGGCGTCTCCCAAAGCTCGCGATGGGGCATAACTGGGTATTAGCGAAGCGTAGTGACTTGGATGGCGTGGCGCGCACAGGCATGCTTGCAGGTGCGGACAAAGCTTATGTTGATCCCAAAGATAGCCGCGTTCTCGCGCACACGGGTGTCATAGGTGGCGGGGAGTCATCTTCCGTGACGTTTGACACAGCAATACTCGTTCGAGGTGAGCGCTATGGTTTTGTTTGCACATTCGCCGGACATTCACCGATCATGCGCGGTGAGGTCGTTTTAAAGTAAATCTATGGCTCAACGGGCAAAAATCGAATCTGCAAAACCTTACAAGGTTTTGCAGATTCGATTTTTGCCCGTTGAGCCA
>JBIKOQ010000095.1:0-6007 GCA_044357955.1 Burkholderiaceae bacterium
ATCCGCTTGTTTACGCACCACATACCAAACGCCTGTCAGCGTCTGTCCTGACGCCGGCGCGACACAGACAGGTTCAGGTAAGTTTTCAGGCGCAAGCAACAGTAACGAGTCAGAAGGCCGCGGAATACCGCAACCCGCTAAGACTAAACACAGACTCGCTGCAGACCAGCGCAATAAACCAAGAGTGGACATCAACACCTCAACGCGACATCAAAAGCGAAATACGTAACTGGTAACCGGTAACCGGTAACCACAACAGTGTTACATATTTAGTCAAAAACATGCACATCTAGGTTGATTTAACAAAAAACCCTTTTCGGCAAGCACCGAGATTTGCTTTTTCACCACACTTTTTTGAACGATAGGGTTAACGATAGCTAAAAAATAATAAATTTAATGATTGCCTAGCCTCACTTCAAACACTAGAATTGGTATCCATTAGAAAATTAAACACTACATGTAGTGGTCGCTTGCCAAGATGCTCAGTAGCTCTCACGTAGGCTTGCTTATTGACTACATGGCTTGTTATGACCGAATTCGAGTGGGGCGTGTGTCCCATTCACCTTGCAGGAGCCCAAATGCAAACTTCCACCAGCTCAGTGTCGCATCGCGAAGCCGCACCCCAGTTTTTATATACAGATGCCCCTTTCACAGAGGCTACCTGGACCCAATACCACATCATTCGCCGTAACGGTGCCGTGGTCAATTTCGAGCCGAGCAAGATCGGCATCGCCATGACCAAGGCTTTTTTAGCTGTGAATGGCGGCCAAGGTGCAGCCTCCGCACGCGTGCGCGAACTCGTCGACTCCTTGACGCGTCAAGTCGTTCAGGCCCTGGTACGCAGCCGCCCCAATGGCGGCACCTTTCATATCGAAGACATTCAGGATGCGGTCGAGCTTTCCTTGATGCGCTCAGGCGAGCATGATGTCGCGCGGTCCTACGTGCTATATCGCGAGCGCCGTGCTCAAGAACGCGCCAAAGCTAATGTTGAACAAGCACCTGCGGAAGCCACAACCCTTCACGTCATAGACGGTGGCGTACGCAAACCTCTGGATTTGGCAAAATTACAAGCCACGATCGAGTCAGCGGGCTTCGGTCTGGGTGATTTCGTCGACACTGCTGCGATTCAGCGCGAAACACTTAAGAACATTTACGACGGTGTACCCGTCGACGAGGTTTACAAGTCGGCGATTTTAGCGGCGCGCTCAATGGTCGAAAACGATCCCGCCTACAGTAAGGTGACCGCGCGTCTGCTTCTGCATACGATCCGCAAAGAGGTGTTGTCCGAGGAAGCCTCCCAAGAAGACATGGCAACGCGTTATGCCACATACTTCCCAGAATTCATCAAGCGCGGCGTCGAAGCAGGCTTGCTTAACTCAGAGCTTTCGCGCTACAACCTGCCACGCTTGGCTGCCGCGCTAGATGCAAGCCGCGACCTACAGTTTGACTACCTAGGTCTACAGACCCTGTATGACCGCTACTTTTTGCACATCCGTGGCCAGCGTATCGAGCTCCCACAGGTCTTTTTTATGCGTGTTGCAATGGGCCTAGCGATTGGTGAAGTCGATCGTGAAACACGGGCGATCGAGTTCTATCAGATCCTTTCGTCCTTTGATTTCATGAGCTCCACGCCAACCTTGTTCAATGCGGGTACCCTGCACTCACAGCTGTCGTCTTGCTACCTCACCACAGTCTCTGACAATCTTGACGGTATCTATGAAGCCATCAAAGAAAACGCCCTGTTGGCAAAATATGCGGGCGGCCTGGGCAATGACTGGACACCCGTTCGCGCCATGCGTAGCCACATCAAAGGCACCAACGGCGAGAGCCAGGGTGTCGTGCCTTTCCTGAAAGTGGTCAACGATACTGCGGTTGCCGTCAACCAAGGTGGCAAACGCAAAGGTGCGGTCTGCTGCTACCTCGAGTCCTGGCACTTGGACATCGAAGAGTTTCTGGAGTTGCGTAAAAATACAGGTGACGAGCGTCGTCGTACACACGACATGAACACCGCCAACTGGATTCCAGACTTATTCATGAAGCGTGTGATCGAAGGCGGTGACTGGACACTGTTCTCGCCCTCCGATTGTCCCGACCTGCACGAAAAAGTTGGCGCCGAGTTTGAAAAAGCCTACGTGGGCTACGAAGAAAAAACAGCGCGCGGCGAACTGACCCTGTTCAAAAAAATGCCAGCGATCAATCTCTGGCGCAAAATGCTGTCGATGCTGTTTGAAACCGGCCATCCTTGGATTACCTTCAAAGATCCATGCAACATCCGCTCGCCACAACAGCACGTTGGCGTCGTCCACAGCTCAAACCTGTGCACCGAGATCACGCTCAATACCAACGACACTGAAATCGCCGTGTGCAACCTCGGTTCGATCAACCTTCCTGCGCACCTCAAGCAAAACGCTGATGGCTCCTTGTCACTCGATCACGACAAGCTGCAACGCACGATTAAGATCGCGATGCGCATGCTCGACAACGTGATCGACATCAACTACTACGCTGTGGCAAAAGCCCGCAACTCTAACGTACGTCACCGTCCTGTGGGCATGGGCATGATGGGTTTCCAAGACTGCCTGCACTTGATGCGCGTGCCTTACGCTTCTCAAGAAGCGATCGAGTTTGCAGATCGTTCGATGGAAGCCGTTTGCTATTACGCCTACAGTGCTTCAAGCGATCTCGCCGCTGAGCGTGGTCGTTACGCAAGCTTCGAAGGTTCATTGTGGTCACGCGGAATCTTGCCGCATGACTCCATCGCACTGTTGCGTGAAAATCGTGGTGGCTATGTCGAAGTCGATGAATCGGTGACGATGGATTGGGATTCGTTGCGTGAACGCATCAAACGACAGGGCATGCGCAATTCAAATTGCATTGCAATTGCCCCAACAGCAACAATTTCGAATATTATTGGCGTGTCTGCGTGTATTGAACCAACATATCAAAACTTGTACGTCAAATCGAACCTTTCTGGCGAGTTTACTGTTGTCAACGAACACCTCGTGCGTGACCTCAAGAAACTTGGCCTCTGGGATGAAGTGATGGTCGCCGATCTCAAATATTTCGATGGCAGCTTATCCCGCATAGATCGCGTCCCGGCCGATTTGCGTACTCTATACGCTACAGCTTTTGAAGTTGAGCCTAACTGGATCGTCGAATGCGCCGCGCGACGTCAAAAGTGGATCGACCAAGCGCAATCACTCAATATCTATATGGCCGGTGCTTCCGGCAAGAAACTCGACGACACTTACAAGCTCGCCTGGTTGCGTGGTCTCAAGACCACTTACTACCTGCGTACGCTTGGCGCGACAAGTGCTGAAAAATCAACTGGGCGTGGTGGTGAGCTCAATGCAGTGAATGTATCTGGCGCTAGCTCGACCAGCGGCACATTCGCTTCAGCCGCCCCCGCATTACCCGATCCTGAAATTCTCGGGGCGGCCTGCACCATGAGACCTGGCGATCCAGGTTTCGAAGAGTGCGAAGCCTGCCAATAAACCGCCACCGGAAAAATATCATGCTTAGCTGGAACGACGAACCCACAACCACAACCGCCAGGCCTGCTGGCTTGGGCGGAGCACTCTCCTCCGTGCAACCCGCATCGCTGGCTGCATCCATGTCTGCGCGCGCGGCCACAGGCGTCTTTGGCGATACCGCCTTACCAACACCCGGCCTCACACATTCACCCGTTGCACCTAACCCTGCCACACGTGTCAATGTCGCGGACAAACGCATCATCAACGGTCAAACCGACGTCAACCAACTCGTGCCCTTCAAATACAAATGGGCTTGGGAAAAGTACATCGCGACCTGCGCTAACCACTGGATGCCACAAGAGATCAACATGTCTCGTGACATCGCGCTTTGGAAAAATCCTAACGGACTGACCGATGATGAGCGCCGCATCATCAAGCGCAACCTTGGTTTCTTTGTGACAGCGGACTCGCTCGCCGCCAACAACATCGTACTGGGCACTTACCGCCACATTACTGCGCCTGAGTGTCGCCAGTTCCTGTTGCGCCAGGCGTTCGAAGAAGCCATCCATACGCATGCTTATCAGTACATCGTTGAGAGCTTAGACCTTGACGAATCCGAAATTTTCAATGCATACAACGAAGTTCCTTCGATTCGTGCCAAAGATCAATTCCTGATCCCATTCATTGACGCGATCGCAGACCCGAACTTCAAAACTGGCACACTCGAAACGGATCAAACGCTGCTCAAGTCGTTGATTGTGTTTGCCTGCCTGATGGAAGGCCTGTTCTTTTATGTCGGTTTTACCCAGATTCTTGCACTGGGTCGCCAAAATAAGATGACGGGCGCGGCCGAGCAGTACATGTACATCCTGCGTGATGAGTCCATGCACTGCAATTTCGGTATCGATCTCATCAACACCATCAAGCTCGAAAACCCACAACTCTGGACGCCAGCCTTCCGCGAAGAAATTCGCGCGCTGTTCGCCAAAGCGGTCGACCTTGAATATGCCTACGCCGAAGACACCATGCCTCGTGGCGTGCTAGGTCTGAATGCGCCCATGTTCAAATCGTACCTGCGCTTTATTGCTAATCGTCGTTGCCAGCAGATCGGCATCGAACCTCTGTTCGCCCAAGAAGAAAACCCCTTCCCTTGGATGGCAGAAATGATTGACCTAAAGAAAGAACGCAATTTCTTTGAAACACGTGTGATTGAGTATCAGACTGGAGGCGCCCTCAATTGGGAATAAGCCAATTGGGAATAAGTCTCTAGTCAGAGTTTCAATCTCACTTTGTACTTGCCAGTCGGCGGCTCACCCTGCCAACTGGTGCCATTTGAATTGCTTCGCGTCCTAATGGGAGGCAGTTCAAATGGCTGTGCCGGATTCATCAGCACAAATCAATATGCTACCGATAGTTGGTAGTGGCTTGTGACGATGAATAACTCGGGCGAAACATCCTCCCATGGTGGGCGGAGTCAAGCACGGGTTTTAATGTTTGGGACCCTGAACTAAGGAGTATTACCATGGCAACAGCCAAAAAAGCAGCAAAAAAAGCAGTAAAGAAAGCAGCCGCAAAGAAGCCCGCAGCTGCCGCTAAGAAAGTCGTTGCAAAGAAGCCAGCAGCCAAGAAAGTTGCTGCTAAGAAGCCCGCAGCAAAGAAAGCAGTCAAGAAAGTAGCGAAAAAAGCCGCTGCCAAAAAGCCTGCTGCTAAAAAAGCCGTAAAAGCAGTCAAGAAAGTTGCAGCTAAAAAGCCCGCAGCCAAAAAAGCAGCAGCCAAAAAGCCTGCCGCTAAAAAAGCTGTTGCTAAAAAGCCTGCAGCGACCAAAGTTGCTGCAAAAAAAAAATAGTTAAAAAAGCTCCCGCTAAAAAGCCGGCAGCCGCTGCCCCCTCGACCGCCGCAGCTCCAGGTGCAAAAACTGCCCTGAATCCTGCAGCATCTTGGCCTTTTCCTACGGGCGGCCGTCCCTGAGCTTTTAGCAGAGGTTTGCTAGACCTAGCCGCCTGGTTCGCCAGGCGGTTTTTTTATCCCGTAAAGAAAATTGGATTCACAAGAGTGCGCACTCGCATGCGACAATGTCATTCTTGTTTCTCCACTCGGGACAGACTCTCTTATGATTGGCGAAATCCTCCGCTTCCTACTCGATATCGGCTTTACATTGATTGGCGCAGTGCTGCTAGCACGCGCGTGGTTACAGGCCGTCAAGCTCCACCCGTTTAATCCGATCTCACAAGCCGTTCATCAAGCCACAAATTGGCTCGTGACGCCTTTGCGCCGAGTGGTGCCCACAGACGGTGGCACCGATTGGGCAAGCCTGCTCGGCGCACTCCTCGCGGCGATCGTTTATCTGATTTTGTTATGGTTAGTCTCTACAGCAAGCATGCTGCCGGTGAAACTGATCCCGGGCATCATTGGTGCAGGCTTTGCGACAGTTGGACGTTGGGCGCTCAACCTCATTGTTTGGCTGACCTTGATTCAAGCCGTGCTTTCGTGGGTCAATCCCATGGCGACCGTGATGCCCGTCTTGAGGACACTGA
>JBIKOQ010000096.1:0-5995 GCA_044357955.1 Burkholderiaceae bacterium
CTAGTCAGCAAAGAGGAGCTCTTTAAAACGTCGGATGCGATCAGTGTGCATATCGTATTGAGCGATCGCACCCGCGGGATTGTGGATGCCGCAAGCCTTCAGTCGATGAAGCCCACTGCCTATTTGGTCAACACCTCGCGCGCGGGTTTGGTGGATTTGGATGCGCTCAAAAAAGCGCTTGAGCAAGGCAAGATTGGTGGCGCTGGTCTGGATGTGTATGAGTCAGAACCAGTGCAGGCAAACGACCCTTGGCGCCAAGTCCCAAGGACGGTGCTGACACCGCATCTGGGTTATGCAACGCCTGAAAACTTTGCAGTGTTTTACAAGAACGTGGTGGCCAATATCGCCGCCTTTGCTGCGGGCAGCCCCACCAGAGTGTTGACCTAATGCAGCCCGTACTCCCGGTCCACATTGTTGCGCGCATCCTGCTGGTGTTATTACTGGCGGCGGGAGTTTATTTTTTTAGTGGCTTTGTGGTGCCGGTCCTGGCTGCCCTGATCGTGGGTTTTGCTAGTTGGCCGATCTACTCTCGTTGGGTCAGTGTTTGCGGGGGGCGAACGACGCTCGCCGCAAGCGGGGCACTCATTTTTATCACGTTGGTCTTGATCGCGCCGATTTCTGCAGCGTTGTATTACGCATTTACAGAGGTGAGCCACTTGCTGGCGTGGTTGATTGCCGCGAACAAGGATGGCGTAGGTGCGCCGATGTGGATCACGGCTTTGCCGCTGGTGGGCGAGCGCTTGGGTGGATATTGGGATGAGTACCTTGGACAGCCGCATGCTTTGGGCACTATGGTCGAAATAGTCAGCGGTCAGCATATCGGTAATATTTATCGCCTCATCTTATCCACGACAGGAAATGTTTTTCATATTTTGTTGACGCTGCTGTTTATGCTGATCACGCTCTTGTTTGTCTACAAGGACGGACACCGGATGGTGGTTCAGCTCGATGTATTGGGTGAGCGCATTTTGCCCAATCGCTGGCAGCGCTTGTCACGCGTGATTCCCGCAACAACAAGCTCAACCGTGACGGGAATGGGCTTGATTGCGATCGGCGAAGGGGTGGTGCTCGGTGTGGCCTATTGGGTCGCGGGTGTGCCTTCGCCGGTATTATTAGGCGTGATCACGGCGGTGATGGCCATGATCCCCGGTGGCGCACCACTGTCGTTTACGCTGGTGTCTCTTTATCTCGTGGGTTCTGGCGAGGCGTTAACAGGGCTCGCCTTGTTTGCATGGGGTTCGATAGAATTGTTTATCGTGGATAAGACCTTGCGCCCTCGATTGGTGGGGGGCCCCGTCAAACTCCCATTTTTGCCAACATTCTTTGGTTTGGTGGGCGGTGTAACCACGATGGGTTTTGTGGGTCTTTTTATCGGACCCGTCTTGATGGCCTTGATTGTTGCGTTGTGGCGTGAATGGGTCTTGGAGATCCAAGACAGTGACCAACCACCACCTAGTTGACCGTTTTAATGGGATCGGGCATCAGGTCGACTCCCTCAAACATGGCGATGAGATCGCTTAAGGATTTGGCTTGCATTTTGCTCAGTACACGAGCGCGATGCAGCTTGATCGTTGCAGCTGCTGAGCCGCTGATTTCCGCGATTTCTTTGTTGGAGCGTCCAGAGATGATGTCCGCGCACACTTCCTTTTCACGAGGTGTGAGTAGATCGTAACGTTGCTGGATGTTGAGCGAACGCAGCAACAGGGCATGCTGTTCGGCATCTTTGGCTAAGCCGTTATTGACGGCGCGCAACAAGGACTCCATCGAAAATGGCTTGAGTAGAAAGTCGGCTGCACCTTGCTTCATCGCCCGTACGATCTGGGCAGGTAGACTTTCGCCACTGATAAAAATCATGGGTGTGCGCCATTTGTTAGCAATGAGTTCTGCCTGAACTTCGACACCAGATTTGCCGGGCATCCGCATATCGAGCAAAACAACCGCTGGCGACACCGGCAGCGCGTTTTTCAGAAAGTCATCGGGTGCTTCGTAGACGCTCACGGAATAGCCCAAGCGTTCGAGGGTGCCGGTGAGGGCCCGCCGAATGGATGCATCGTCGTCGATTAAATAAATATGACCTGAGACTGAGGTATCGCCAGAAGTATCCACGCTACTCCGAAATAATTATTGTGATGATTGATGACTTTCGAACAGTACAAAACTTTTTAGACCACGCATATACGCCATTGAGCTTACTTTTAGAGCTTTCGTATCTTTGAGCGCCCTGCGTCAACACTGAAACGGCTGAGGGTAAACACCTCTGAGGCGGGATCCCGAATATTTTTAACGGCACGCAGGCTGGTGGTCAAGGAGTGTTGCTGCACATCCACAATTCCATAACCTCGATATTGGGCATTGGCAAAGACAAAATTAGGATTGTGTTGCAAAATCTTCTCGATCTCGGCTTCTGTGGCGCGATTGCGCGAGGTGATACTCGTGCCGCAAAACTCTACGGCAACAGCTTTGCTATCAGGGCGCGCATCATCCGCAAGAATGTGGCCGACCCAGTTTTGGTGTACGTCACCCCCTAGAACCACTGGATTTTTCAAGCCTGTTGAATGCATGGCGTCAATGAGTCGTTGGCGCGCTGCTGGATAGCCACCCCAACCATCGTTCCAAACTCTGGATATGCCTGCGCCCATGTCGCGCGATCCAATGAGACTTTGCTGACCGATGAGGTTCCACTGGGTTTGGCTGCGTTCGAATTGGCGTTTTAGCCAACCCTCTTGTTGCTCGCCTAATAGCGTTCGGTACTCTTGCCCAAGCAGTTCGCAATGCTGCGGGTTGATCCTCCCTCCACCTGGGCGATCGCTAGGCGTACATGCTTGACGATGTCGATATTGGCGATTGTCGAGGCTGTACAACGTAGCAAGTTGACCAAATTTAGCACTCCCAAAAACCTGCACCTGATCGCTTTGACGATTGAGGAGTCGAGCAAAGTCTGCGTACTTAACCGGCATGTTTTCATAAAAAGCTTGATAGGCATCCCGCCTGCGCGCGGCAAAATCCTGAACGGGAGCGCCTGAGAAACCCGGATGTAGTTCGGCATAATCATTTTGGACCTCATGATCATCCCATGTGACGATCCACGGGCATGCAGCATGCATGGCTTGTAGGTGAGGATCAGACTTGTGGAGCGCGTAGCGATCGCGATATTCGTCCAGAGTCAAGACCCAACCCCCTGTTGTAGGTCTGACATCGCGAGAAGCGGAGGGTGGATACTCGTAAATGTAGTCACCTAAAAACATCACAACGTCGAGATTTTGAGAAAGCATATCTCGATAGGCGGTATAAAAACCATCTCCCCAACGCTGGCAGGAGGCATAGGCGAGTCGAAGCTGCGTAACCAAACTATCGGATGCTGGAAAAGTACGGGTTCGTCCGATAGGACTTTGAGCGTCTCCTGATAAAAATCGATAGTAGTATTGACGCGCAGGCGAGAGCCCTGAAACCTCGGCGTGCAGGGAATGGCCAAGTTCGGGTCTCGCCTTGAGTTGGCCCGTTTGAGCGATATGGGTAAATTGCGGATCGTGGGCGAGTTGCCAAGTAACATCGACGGTGGTGTGGCTGCGACCCGCTTGTTCGAGTGCCGCGCGCCCAAGCCGTGTCCAGAGAACCATGGCGTCGCTAGTAGGCGAACCACTCGCTACACCAAGGGAAAAGGGGTACGTTGACCACTTTGCATGCCCCCAACTCGTCTTGGGTAAACCAATCAAGGCCGCTGAAGCGGCCGCCAAGCTTAGGATTTGGCGGCGTTTCATGTGGAAGGCATTAGTGATTCGAGCGGAGCAACTTTTCGGTGTAAGCAATTGCGAGGGCGGAAACCACAAAGGCTAGATGAATGACTGTTTGCCACAACATCGTTGAGTCATCCATGCTGGGCGCATTGATAAAGGTTTTCAGCAGGTGGATTGACGAAATACCAATGATAGCTGTCGCGAGCTTAACCTTGAGCACGCCAGCGTTCACGTGAGAAAGCCATTCGGGCTGGTCGGGATGATTTTTGAGTTCGAGCCTTGAGACAAAGGTTTCCCAGCCTCCGACGATGACCATGATCAAGAGGTTTGAAATCATCACAACGTCGATCAAGCCCAACACAATCAGCATGAGTTCGGTTTCTGTGACTGATTTTTCAACAGCCATCATGCCGATCAGGTGAATCAACTCTTTCCAGAACTGCCAAACATAAATGCCTTGTGCAACGATCAAGCCCAAATACAAAGGAGCTTGAAGCCAGCGGCTCATGAAAATCCAGCGTGGCAGCCCGCGCATATGGTTAGTGAGAGGAGTAGTCATTATTTTTAATAAAAAAGGAGAGAATCGACGGCATGAATTAAATCACAGTTCAACGAGGCGAAATATATTAATCAGACTGGATAAGTTCCCGGCAGCAGGAGACTTTTATCCACAGTTTCAATGTCGGTATGACCGCAAAAAGCCATCGTCAGGTCAAGCTCCTTGTGAATCATCTCAAGGACTTTGGTGACGCCAGGGCCGCCCATGGCGCCAAGGCCGTACAAAAAGGCACGACCGATGTAACACCCTTGCGCGCCCAGCGCACGGGCCTTGAGTACATCTTGGCCGCTACGGATGCCACCATCCATGTGGACTTCGATGTGTTTGCCGACTGCGTCGACGATCGCCGGCAGGCACTGAATGCTGGATTCGGCGCCATCGAGCTGACGACCTCCGTGGTTACTGACGATCAGCGCGTCGGCTCCGCTGTTGAGCGCAAGGCGTGCGTCTTCGGGATCTTGGATGCCTTTGAGGATCAGTTTGCCACCCCACAGTTTTTTGATCCATTCGACATCATTCCAGTTGAGGGCAGGATCGAACTGTGATGCGGTCCATTCGCTCAGCTTGCTCATATCGGAGACGCCTTTGACATGCCCGACGATATTGCCAAACTGGCGGCGTGGGGTACCGAGCATTCCAAGCGCCCAGCGGGGTTTGGTCGCAATGTCGAGTATGTTGGCGATTGTGAGTTTTGGGGGAGCGCTTAAGCCGTTTTTCAAATCTTTGTGACGCTGGCCGAGTATTTGTAAATCTAGCGTGAGTACGAGGGCTGAACAATTGGCACGCTTTGCGCGTTCGATCAGGCGCTCGATAAAATCACGGTCCTTCATCACATACAACTGAAACCAGAAGGGGTGATGATCGGTGCCCTCGGCGACATCTTCGATCGAGCAAATACTCATCGTGGAGAGCGTAAAAGGTACGCCAAATGCTTTGGCTGCGCGTGCGGCCAAAATCTCGCCATCGGCATGTTGCATGCCCGTCAGACCGGTGGGGGCGATGGCAACAGGCATGGCGACTTTTTGACCAATCATGGTTGTCGCGGTCGAGCGATGCTCCATGTTGACCAAGATGCGTTGACGCAGCTTGATTTTTTGAAAATCGCTTTCATTGGCACGGTATGTGCTTTCAGTCCAGGAGCCAGAGTCCGCATAATCGTAAAACATGCGTGGAACACGTTTTTTAGCTAAAACGCGCAGGTCTTCGACATTGGTAATCACTGCCATGGTGCATGATCTCCGGACATAAGTGCCATGAATGAACTAAAGTAGCGCATACGCATTGTGATCTTGCGCAATAGCAAGTTTAACGGGCGTAGAATGTTTATGCAGGTAATTTTTGAGGAGTCATCAATGGAAATAAAAAAATTAGCTGTTTTGGGTGGTTTGTTTGGAGCCAGTTATCAGGCGGCGGCTCACCCAGGTCATAGCGACAGCCTATGGGAAGAGATTGTTCATACGTTGACGGCGGCGGATCATCTTCCGTTCATCCTTGTCGTGGCGGTCGTTCTGGTGACCGGTGCACTGCTTTGGAAGCGCCGTCGCTAGGTGCAAATTTGTCCTAAGCGCTTCGTTTGAGCCAACGAGGCCATGCAGACTGATTAATAATCAGAACGCCCAGCATGGTGATGAAAATGCCCACGAGAACAGTCGGTGTGAGGGGCTCATCAAAAAGTAACCAAGCCATGATTGCCGTGCTGGGT
>JBIKOQ010000097.1:0-5986 GCA_044357955.1 Burkholderiaceae bacterium
TTTTTCGGCTAACGCTCAAAATTGGCCAACTAAATCCATTCGGTTAGTCATTCCATTTGCACCAGGTGGTGGAACGGACATTTTGGCTCGAGTCATTGCACCCAGGCTGTCAGAAATTTTAGGTCAGTCAATTGTTGTGGATAACAAGCCCGGGGCTTCAAGCATCATTGGTTCTCAAATAGTGGCTCAAGCCCCCGCAGATGGCTACACCTTGATGATGGTGGATTCTTCAATTTTGGTGAATCCAGGTTTGCGTAACAATCTTCCCTACGATACGTTAAAGGCCTTCACTCCAATTAGCCATTTGGCGGAGGGCCCCGTTATTCTTGTTGTTCATCCTGCTGTGCCGGCGCAAACATTAGCAGAGCTCGTCGCATTAGCAAAAGCTAAGCCGGGCGAGCTGTTTTATGGATCAGGAGGAAATGGAGCCTCTACCCACCTTGCGGGCGAGCTTTTTAAAATGGCTGCCGGTATCAATATTGGCCATGCGCCTTTTAAAGGAACGGGCGAAGCAATGGCCGCTGTGATGGCGGGACAAGTGCCGATGACGTTCACGGGCATTAGTTCAGCTAAACAACCTGTGGATGCTGGCAGATTGCGTGCACTTGCTTTAACAGGGGACCGTCGTCACCCAGCAATGCCACAGGTGCCAACGTTTGCAGAGGCTGGCGTCAAGGGTGTGGATGCGAGTAGTCATTGGGGGCTATTGGGTCCTGCAGGAATGCCAGCGGATATTGTAGAAAAACTGAGCAGCGCGGTGAATAAAGTGCTCGCAGAAACGGCAGTGCAGTCTCGCGTTGCGGGGTTGGGCTTCGATGTCAAAGGTGGAAAGCCAAGTGATTATGCAACCCTGATGCAGGTCGAGATCGAAAAGTGGCGCAAAGTTATTCAGACCGCTGGCATTAACATTAATTAAATAAGGAAAACTGATGCAGCATGACATGACGCGAGATGGATTAAAGCTCGCCTACTACGTGGATGACTTTACTGATCCGTGGACCAAGCCCGAGACAGTATTTTTACTGCATGCTGCGATGGGCAATTCGCAGCGTTGGTTTAGTTGGGTCCCTAAGCTCGCGCGTCACTATCGCGTTATTCGTATGGATTTGCGTGGGCATGGACAGTCTTCAATCCCTAGCCCAGAACAAGACTTTTCGCTTCAACATCTTGTCGATGATGCAGTAGCTTTGATGAATAAACTAGGTATCGACAAGGCACATATTGTTGGTAATTCAGCGGGAGGGTACGTTGCACAACAGTTGACGTTGCAGCATCCTGAGCGAGTAAAAACTCTATCGCTTTACGGGGCAACGCCAGGACTTAAACACAGTCATGCTCCAACATGGATTCCTAAAATTAAAGAAATTGGTTTGAAGAAGTTTTTAGCGGATACGATCTATGAGCGGTTCGACAATACTGCCGATCCGGCGTTAGTCTCTTGGTTTATCGAGCAAGCTGGCTCGAATGATCCGACTTTTATTGCTCGCTTTGTTCTTCATATGTGCACGCATGATTTTATGGAAGAGCTTGCTGGCATTCAATGTCCGACATTGATTGTTGCTGCCGGGAAAGAATCCATTGGTCATGCAGACGCGTATGAAGAGATGCACAAGCGGATAAAAGACTCAGAGCTTGTGTATGTTGATACTGCGGGACACAATATCTGTGATGGTTATGCTGCGCATTGCTCAGATATATTGTTAAGTTTTTTAGCGCGCCATGCCTAAAGCCTGAGCGGATAGCCAGGTCAATACATTCGATGTAAAAAGATCTGTGCGGGTCACTGGGAAAAAATGTCCGCCATGTTCAAACACATGCAGATCTGCATGTTTGAGCATGGTGGCGAGTTCTTCTTGTAAAAATGAAGGGACGATCAGGTCGTCTCGCGCACCTATTACAAGTTTTGGGACAGTGATGCGGTGTACCTCAGCGCTTCGATCAAAGGCAATCAGTGCGTCCAATCTCTCAGAGATAATATGTTGTGCTTCGGGAGTGACGGGGGCGTTGGCACGGGCGTTCTCAAGGACGCTCCAGTTGTTGTTGAGCCAGTGCGCATCGTGCCCCATAAAAACAGAAGAGCAGGCATAGCCAACCGGATCACGAAATAGCATTTCGCGGCGAGTAGAAAATAGTTCTTTTCTATGGCGACTTGGTTTGCCCCATGTAGCACTGAACACACAGGCTTGAATCCGGTCCGGTGCGAGAAGCGCCATCGTTTGCGCGATGCATCCTCCTGTGGAGTGACCCACGACAATGGCGTTTTTAATATCGCAAGCATCTAGAACGGCCAGACAATCCTGTGCGAGCTGGTCAATGGTGCAGGGCGCGGAGCCCCGAGAGCTCTTGGCGATGCCGCGCTGATCCAGCCTGAGGGTACGGTAATGGGTCGCAAAAGCGGGGACGCAGGGATTCCAAAAGTTTGCTGTGCCACCTAAGCCACTGACGAGGAGGAGGGCAGGCCCTGCACCATCGTCAAGCACGCATAATTTGGCGCCATCAGGCAGACTGACTGCATGCTCACGCGCGGTGTGGTGGGGAGAGGACATTGGTCTAGGCTTTAAAAATCACATATGCTGCGTAGTATCGTGTAAACACCCGCACTTGCCAACTCAGGATTGAATATGACACAAAAATATCTACTGTTGCAGCGCAGCGATGAGTGACGGCAATCAGATCACCATTCCGTCTTCGTTTATCGCGTTGTTTGTTGAGCCAGGACGCATTAAACCGAGCGCGACGCGAGAGCATATCTACGCACGTTACGATTTATGTGAGGATTTGGCCAATCTGTTGACGGAGCAGGCGACTAACAAGCTGTGGGAGCTTAGTATCACAGAAGCCGATGTGCTGGAAAGGATCTACCAGGGGCTGGGTGACGACGAGATTGGGCTGACAGCGGTAGAAGCGCAGTGGGTGATCTTGCGACTGGCGGAGATCCTTGGCTGGCAGGAAATGGTTCCGCCAAGCCAAGGACAATCAAGGGCTGAATAGCTAAATTAAACTTTGCTTTCTACCTGGTAACGCTTGATACCCGTCAAGATTTCTTGATGCGCTTCGTCGATGCCGCCCCAGCCTTTGACCTTGACCCACTTACCATTTTCAAGATCTTTGTAATGTTCAAAGAAGTGCTGAATGGCGTTCAGGCGCATCGGATGAATGTCTGAAGCCTGTTTCCAGTGGCTGTAAATGGGGAGAATCTTGTCTTCGGGAACGGCCAAGAGCTTGGCGTCTTCGCCGCCTTCGTCTTCCATGTTGAGGATGCCCAAGGCACGGCAACGAACGATGACACCAGGTATAACGGGAAAGGGCGTGATGACTAAAACGTCTACCGGATCACCATCACCTGCGATGGTTTTGGGGATGTAGCCATAGTTGCAGGGGTAGTGCATCGATGTGCCCATAAAGCGATCAACAAACAACTCACCAGACTCCTTGTCCACTTCGTACTTGATCGGGTCAGCATTCATTGAGATTTCAATGATGACGTTAAAAGACTCGGGAATGTTCTTGCCCGGGCTGACTTTGTCGAGACTCATTATGACTCCGTAGAAACAAGGTGAATTAGTAAATACCCTAATCTTAACAAAAATCGATAAAATCGCCCTTGTTCATCGTATTCTGTTGAATGCTAGACATACTTGCTTTATGACGACTTGGTGCGCAAGCCTCACATGGTGGGGCTTTCTATATCAATAAAAAGAGACAAACCCTTAATGCCTTAATGGAGTTCATCGAATGAGTAACGTCACACTGGGCCTTTACTTTGCCCTCGGCTGCGGAGTTCTAGCAGTTTTATATGGTTTTTTTGTTCGCTCCTGGATTCTTCAGCAAGCCACAGGAAATGCACGCATGGTTGAAATCGCGGAGGCGATTCAGCAAGGGGCAAGCGCGTATCTTTCAAGACAATACAAAACGATCGCGATCGTTGGAGTAGTCCTAACAATCCTGATCGCAATCTTTATCGATAACCTGACCGCGGTGGGGTTCGTGATCGGTGCCGTGCTATCAGGGGCCTGCGGTTTTATAGGGATGAATGTTTCCGTTCGGGCTAATGTACGAACAGCCGAGGCGGCCACGAAGGGCATGAACGAGGCGCTCAATGTTGCCTTTAAGGGCGGTGCGATTACTGGCATGCTCGTTGTGGGACTTGGAATGCTGGGTGTCGGTTTGTTTTATCTCTATTTGCATACAACCGGCAAAGAGCAAAGCATGTCTGTGATTCTGCACCCTCTGATCGGGCTTGCATTTGGCTCTTCATTGATTTCGATTTTCGCTCGGCTAGGTGGGGGTATTTTCACCAAAGGCGCAGACGTGGGTGCTGACCTGGTTGGAAAAGTCGAGGCAGGCATTCCCGAGGATGATCCTCGCAACCCTGCTGTGATCGCAGATAACGTTGGTGATAATGTTGGCGATTGTGCGGGTATGGCTGCCGATCTGTTTGAGACCTATGCAGTGACCTTAATCGCGACGATGGTGTTAGGCGCCTTGATGATCAAGGTTGCCACAGCAGAGGCAGTCGTGTACCCCCTGGTATTGGGTGGAATATCCATCATCGCATCGATCATCGGCTGCTCTTTCGTTAAAGCCACGCCGGGCATGAAAAATGTGATGCCAGCGCTTTACAAAGGTCTAGTGATTGCAGGTGTCATTTCATTGGTCGCGTTTTACTTCGCAACCAACTGGATGTTGCCCGACAATATTCTTGCCGATGTTGGTTTTGCCACAGGTGGGAAATTACGACTTTTTGGTGCAACGGTTGTGGGCCTTGTGCTGACAGCGTTGTTAGTGTGGATCACCGAGTACTACACCGGAACTGACTATGCACCGGTCAAGCATATCGCCAAAGCATCGAGCCAGGGTCACGGCACGAACATGATCGCCGGTCTCGGCGTTTCGATGCGTTCGACCGCTTGGCCTGTTTTGTTTGTCTGCGCGGCCATCTACTCGGCCTATTGGCTGGGAGGTATTTATGGCATCGCGATCGCAGCGACGTCTATGCTCTCGATGGCTGGCATTGTGGTGGCACTTGATGCCTATGGTCCTATTACGGATAACGCAGGTGGTATCGCTGAGATGGCGGGACTGCCACAGTCTGTGCGTGACATCACAGATCCGTTGGATGCTGTCGGTAATACGACAAAGGCGGTGACAAAAGGATATGCCATCGGTTCTGCCGGTTTAGCCGCGCTCGTGTTGTTCGCTGACTATACACACGCGCTTGAGGCCAATGGTCTAAAGGTGACGTTTGATTTGTCAGACCACCGCGTGATCATTGGCTTATTCATCGGTGGATTGATTCCGTATTTGTTCGGAGCGATGGCGATGGAGGCGGTCGGACGTTGCGCAGGTTCAGTGGTTGAAGAGGTGCGCCGTCAGTTTCGCGATATCAAAGGCATTATGGAGGGCACTGCCAAGCCAGAGTACGACAAGGCCGTTGATATGCTGACCACGGCAGCGATTAAAGAAATGATCATTCCATCGTTATTGCCGGTTGTCGCGCCGATTGCGGTCGGTTTGATCCTTGGGCCAGAAGCCTTAGGAGGATTGTTGATGGGCACGATCGTCACAGGTCTGTTTGTCGCAATCTCTATGTGTACAGGCGGTGGCGCGTGGGATAACGCCAAAAAGTATATCGAAGAAGGTCACTATGGCGGTAAAGGCTCGGAGACGCACAAGGCCGCGATTACTGGAGACACTGTTGGGGATCCTTATAAAGACACCGCAGGACCAGCGATTAATCCTCTTATCAAAATCATCAATATCGTTGCTTTGTTGATTGTTCCTTTAATGATTTAAATTTGTTGATCTTGGGGCTAAATCTTCGACGTAGCTTTCTAGGTTTAAGTTGAGCTAGCTTGTCGAAGAAGAGGCCTCGATAAAGAAAATATCCTCCTTCAAACAGACGCGCTGATGGCGCGTCTGTTTCGATTTATGGATCGTGTAATAAAAACCAAAACCAAAACCAAAACCAAAACCAAAACCAAAA
>JBIKOQ010000098.1:0-5958 GCA_044357955.1 Burkholderiaceae bacterium
CTACTTTCAGCCTCTTCGGCTGCAAGCTTTGCTTGAATCCGAGCACTGAAAGCCCACAGTTTTTCTGACAAAAGATTGCCCAGAACAAGGGGCAGTAGCACGCGGGTATCCGCAAAGCTGTCAAAAATATTAGGCGCAATCGCTGAGTCAAGAGTACCCATTAATCAACCACCCCTATCAGAGCGAACTCCTCGAAAGCATTCAGCATCCAGGTGCGCCAAGGTGCGATGGGCCCCTCAGATATACTAAAAAATTCTTTATCTTGATCATTTAGTTTCAAGTTCATTGACGACTCTCACTTCTACTTTAGCGCTATTTGGTAAAGTCTGACACTGTTCATGTTTTATTCACTTTCTGGAGTCGCTCTTGTCCTCAACTACCTCCAATAGTCCTGTCGCTGTTGTGACGGGCGGTGCCCGCGGCATTGGTCTTGCGATCGCCAAATGGTTTCTTGCGCATGACTACCGCGTCGCACTGTTAGATGTCGAGGCGAGCACCCTTAAAACGACGGAAGCCGAGCTCAACGCCGCTTCCCGAGTGCTTGCCCTTTTCTGTGATATTTCAAAACCTGATCAAGTACAAACAGCCATCGATCTGATCGCAGCAAAATTTGGCCGTATTGACGCACTGGTTAACAATGCTGGAGTCGCGGTTTTTAAACCTCTGACTGAAACAAGCTTTGAAGAGTTTCGTTACGTGATGGGGACCAACTTGGACGGCGCGTTCTTGTGCTCACAAGCATGTATTCCCTATATGAAAAAGAACGGTAGCGGCTCGATTGTCAATATCGCATCGATTTCTGGTTTGCGTGCCAGCACGCTGCGTGTCGCTTACGGCACAAGCAAGGCCGCCATCATTCACCTCACCAAGCAACAAGCCGTCGAACTCGGCACGATTGGCATTCGCAGCAACGTGGTCGCGCCGGGCCCCGTCGATACCGAAATGGCCAAACTGGTACACAGTGTTGCGATTCGCTCGGACTATTACGACACGATTCCGATGAATCGTTATGGTACGCCCGAAGAGATCGCCGAAGCTGTCGGTTTTCTATGCAGTCCAGCCGCTTCATTCATCAATGGTCAGTGCCTCGCGGTCGATGGCGGCTTTGACGCATCAGGTGTAGGTATTCCAACGCTTCGCAAGAGCCAAGACGGCTCTATCTAAGGAGACATTCATGAAACAGCCTTATATCGTTGGTTGGGGACATACCCCCTTTGGCAAGCTCGACAACATGGATTTCGATCAACTGATCCGTGAGGCCGCATTGCCTGCCATTGCGAGCGCAGGCCTCGAGCCCAGCGATATCGATGCGATTTTTGTTGGTCACTTTAACGCTGGCTTTGTGCAACAAGACTTCAGTGGCGCGCTCATGAGCATCGCCATCCCTGAGTTCCGTCATACGCCATCGGTGCGGATGGAAAATGCTTGCGCGACAGGCTCAGCCGCCATCTGGGCAGCCCTCGACGCCTTGGCAAGTGGTCGCATTCGACGTGCACTCGTCGTGGGTATGGAAAAGATGAACACCCTGCCCAACAAAGAGATTGGCGACATCTTGCTCAAGGCTTCCTATGTCAAAGAAGAAGGACATACAGAGGGTGGCTTTGCGGGTGTGTTTGGTCAGATCGCGAGTCAGTACTTTGAACGCTTTGGGGATCAGTCCGATGCACTCGCCGCGATTTCTGCTAAAAACCACGCCAATGGCATGCACAATCCGTATGCCCATATGCGTCGTGATTTAGGTTTTGATTTTTGCCGTAATCCTTCAGAAAAAAATCCCTTTGTCGCGGGCCCGCTCAAGCGCTCCGATTGCTCGCTGGTCTCTGATGGCGCTGCAGCCTTAGTGTTGTCGAATGAACCTTTAGCCGGAGCCAAAGTGCCTGCGGTGCGATGGCGCTCGCGCACCCATGTCAATGAGTTTCTGCCTCTCTCGCGTCGCGATGCGACACGCTTTGAGGGTGCGGCGCTGGCCTGGCAAAAAGGACTTGCAGACGCAGGCGCCAGCCTCGAGGATTTAAAGTTTGTAGAAACCCACGACTGTTTCACGATTGCTGAAATGCTTGAGTACGAGGCGATGGGCCTCGCCCCTCATGGTCAAGGCGCACGCGTCATCCTGGATGGCGTCACGACAAAACAAGGCAAACTCCCCGTCAACCCCTCGGGTGGTCTAAAGTCCAGAGGACATCCTATTGGTGCGACCGGGGTCTCCCAGCATGTCATGGCGGCGATGCAGCTGTCTGGAACGGCTGGCGACATGCAAATCCCAGGCGCCCATGCCGGCGCGGTCTTTAACATGGGTGGCGCGGCTGTCGCCAACTACCTGAGCGTGCTGGAGTCGACGTGAACGCAGCACAGTCGATGAATCTCGGGCGTTTGTTGACGCATACCGCCCGCTTGTATCCGCAACACACCGCATTAATCCAAGGCGAACAGTGCTGGACTTGGACGCAGATCAATCAACGCGTCAACGCCATGGTCAGCGCCTTACGCGCGCTTGGCATCAAAAAAGGCGACCGCTTACTCTTGCAGTCCAGAAATAACCTGCAAACGTTTGAACATTGTTGGGTGGCCTTTAAGCTCGGCTGCGTCTGGGTGCCCACCAACTTTCGTCTGACCCCGCCCGAGGTCGCCTACCTGGGCGCCTCAAGCGGTGCCGTCGCCATGTTTGTCGAGGATTGTTTTCAGGCGCATACGGACGCGGTGCTGGCGGCTTCTGACACGCTCAAACACATCATTGTGATTGGTCAGCCGCGCGCGGGTGAATGGTCTTATGAAACCTTGATCTCCCAATATCCTGACGCCGTCGATGCAGAAGAAACGGTTGCCTATGATGATCCACTCTGGTTTTTTTACACCTCGGGCACCACAGGAAAACCTAAAGCAGGTATTTTGACGCATGGACAAATGGCCTTTGTGGTCAACAACCACTTGGCTGATTTAATCCCTGGCACGACCGAGCAAGACTGCTCGATCGCAGTCGCCCCGCTCTCGCACGGCGCGGGCATCCATGCCCTACTGAATGTCGCGCGTGGTGCAGCGACGGTGTTGATGCCCAGCGAAAAGCTCGACCCCGCTCAATTTTGGCACGCTGTGGAGCGTCACCGCGTGACCAACATGTTCACCGTGCCTACGATCATTAAAATGCTGGTCGAACATCCTGCCGTGGATGAATATGATCACAGCACCTTGAAATTCGTGATTTATGCCGGGGCGCCGATGTATCGGGCCGATCAAAAACTGGCCTTGCAAAAACTCGGTCAGGTATTGGTGCAGTATTTTGGCCTGGGTGAGGTCACCGGCAACATTACCGTCCTGCCCCCCGACATGCACAGTGCAGATGATACGGATCCAAATGCCAACATTGGCTCCTGCGGCAGGCCACGCGTGGGGATGGAGGTCGCGATCCTGAATGATCGACTTGAGCCTGTCGAGACGGGTGAAATCGGAGAAATTTGCTGTCGCGGTCCCGCCGTCTTTGCCGGTTATCACGGCAATCCCGAAGCGACCGCCAAAGCGTTGCGCGGTGGTTGGTTTCATACGGGTGATCTGGGTCGTCTGGACGCGCGCGGCCTGCTTTACATTACCGGTCGCGAGTCAGACATGTACATCTCGGGCGGCTCCAACGTCTACCCTCGCGAGGTAGAGGAAGTCTTACTCACCCATCCCGGTGTCGCAGAAATCGCGATTTTGGGGATCCCCGATGAAAAATGGGGTGAAGTCGGTGTGGCGGTGGTCGTACGACGCGAAGGGGTCAACGCGGTCCAAGCCGCGGAACTATTGGGTCATCTCGAAGGACGTTGTGCCAAGTACCGCTGGCCCAGACATTTTGTATTTTGGGACGCCATGCCCAAATCCGGCTATGGGAAAATTGTTAAAAAAGATATCAAGGTCTTGTTGATCGAGCGCGGCGACATTACGCTACCTCCCGCTTGAGCACAACCCGACGCTAGAGCACAACTCGACACCGCTTTCAGCCTTTACCCCTTTCTCATGCAACCACACATTGTTTTTCTCACACCGATGGCGCTGCCCACCATTGAGGTGGTTCGCGCCTTGACCCCCCCCTCTTTTACAATTGAGTTTGCGAAAACAAACGAACAAGCCGAGCATCTTGGTTTGATGCGTCATGCAGAGGTCATCATGGCGGCCGGCACTTTTGTCACGGCTGACATGATTGCTCAGGCGCCACGCTTGAAACTCATTCAAAAATGGGGCATCGGCGTCGATAAAATCGATCTCGAGGCCGCACGACAGGCGGGTGTGACGGTCGCGATCACGGCTGGCGCGACCTCCATCCCGGTTTCTGAACATACCCTGATGCTGATGCTGGCCACTTCACGTCGCCTGCCCTTGGCGCACCGAAGTTTGCAAGAGGGCAAATGGATCGCCTCGGATTTGCGTACTGTCTGCTCCAAGCTTGACGGCAAAACAGTCGGACTGTTCGGCTTTGGCAATATCGCACGGTTTGTGGCTAAACGCCTGAGCGGCTTTGATGTCAACCTGATCTACCACAGCCGCACAAAACTCGATCCCGCTATTGAGCAGCAATTTAATGTGCGATACGTCGATTTTGACACCTTGTTAGCGCAAAGCGACATCTTGAGCCTGCACGCACCGCTGACCGAGCAGACCAAGCACCTCTTCAATGCCAAGACCTTTAACAAAATGAAGCGCGGCGCGATGCTGATCAATACCGCCCGAGGCGAGTTGATTGATGAGGCCGCACTCGTGGAAGCACTGCGTTCAGGTCAGCTTTCCAGTGCAGGGCTCGATACCTTTGAAGGCGAGCCTCCTCGCGCCGATCATCCCTTACTCCACATGGATCAGGTTGTGGCGACGCCGCATTCTGCGGGAGGTGTGTATGACAATGTCCCGCATATCGTCGGTCATATGTTTCGAAATATTGAGCTCTATTTCAATCAACACGCCTTGGATCCTGCCGACCTCATCGTGGCCCCCCAAAGCTAGAGTAAGATTCCTTTAGAAAAAAACAGGAGAATATGGTGAGCGGCAAATTTTCAACACAATTCGAGCCCCTCAAGGGCAAAGTCAGTCCCGAGGAGTGGGAGACGCGTGTGACCCTGGCCGCATGCTATCGCCTGATGGACAAGTACGGCATGACTGACATGATTTACAACCATATCACGGCCCGTATTCCTGGCACCGAGGACTTGCTGATCAATCTCTACGGGTTGCTCTACAAGGAAATCACTGCGTCTAGCTTGGTGCGCATCACCGTCGAAGGTGAAATCGTGCGTAAACCCGATACAGACTACGGGATCAACAAAAGCGGCTACGTCATCCATGGTTGTATTCACACCGCGCGTCCCGATATCGGCTGCGTGATTCACACGCATACCCGCGCAGGAATGGCCGTGGCTTCGATGGATTGTGGATTGTTGCCGATGACACAAACCTCAAGCCGCTTTAACAACCATATTGGTTATCACGACTTTAATGGTCCCGCGATCGATCTCGCCGAGCGCGAGAGTCTTGTCAAAGACCTGGGCTCGCACAACGCCATGATTCTTCGCAATCATGGTTTGCTCACCAGTGGCGCCTCGGTACCACAGGCCTTTAATTTAATGTACCAACTCGAGATGTCTTGTCGCGCGCAGGTTGATGCCATGGCGGCGGGGACGGCCCTGTCGCTTCCCCCAAAAGAAATTTTGGAGAAATCCGCACACCTGTATCAACCAGGCGTGCGTCGCCCCTACGGCGAGTTGGAGTGGCATGCCATGCTCAGATTGTTAGATGCTGAGCCGGGAGGCTACCCACTTTACACTTCTTGATGAAGCGGAAAGCGGGTGTTGATTTAGCGGGCGTCGTGCGAGTGGATTTGCAAGGCTTCCAAAAAGCGCGACACCATATTGTAGCCACCGATCGTCGCCGTCAGTTCGACGATCAAACGGTCGCTTAGCAGCGCCTTGACCCCCGCAAAGACCTCCGGGGAGACTTGAA
>JBIKOQ010000099.1:0-5956 GCA_044357955.1 Burkholderiaceae bacterium
AGCCTCTCCCCGAGCCTGGCCAATCATTTCAGCCAGCAAAAAGAGCGCCGACATAATCAGCGTGCTGTGTATTAAATAAAACAGCCCACCCGAAAGACCCGCCACCCCGCCTGCAGAAACCGCAATCAAAATCGTACCGACTGAAGCGATCGTGAGATAAGCAAACAATTCAAGTAAGCGTTTTGCGGCAAGCGCACCAAGAGCCGCAAGAATCAGTGTGACGATTGCCACGGGCAATAGCCAAAGAGTGGTCAAATCAGCCGCAGGACCTGCGTTATCTGGAAATATCAAGGTTGTGAAGCGCAAGATGGCATACACCCCAACCTTGGTCATGATCGCGAACAATGCGGCCACGGGTGCCGAGGCACTTGAGTATGCAGCGGGTAACCAGAAATAGAGTGGAAATAATGCCGCCTTGATCCCAAACACACCGAGCAACATCAAGCCAGAAGAGCGAATCAGTGCAATATCTTCGGGTGCGGACTGTGCGACCACCTCAGCAAGATGCGCCATATTGAGCGTACCCGTCACGCTGTAGAGCAAGCTGACCGCAATCAAAAACACGGCAGAACCCGTCAGGTTGATCGCCACATAGTGAACCGAGGCACGCAAGCGTCTTTCGCCAAAGCCATACATCAATAAACAGTAGGACGCGATCAACAGGATTTCAAAAAACACGAACAGATTAAACAAATCGCCTGTTAAAAAGGCACCATTAATGCCCATCAACTGAAACTGAAAGAGCGCATGAAAATATTTTCCACGCGTGTCCCACCCCTGCATCGCGTAAAACAGGGCAGCGAGTGCAACGACCGCTGTCAACAACACCAATAGGCCGGACAGACGATCTAATACGAGCACAATACCGAAGGGGGCAACCCAATCACTGAGCGCATACGTCTGAAAAGCGCCTGTTTCTGCATCGAGAAACAAAGACACACTCACAGCGAGTAATACGGCTGTCGATATCAAACTCAACATGCGGGTCAGCCCAAGCTGACGTCCGCAAAACAATAATAGTGCGGCCGTCAATGCCGGAAGAATGATCGGCAGAACAAGAAGATGATTCATCCGCGCTTCCCTTCTTGCTCTGGCTTAGACTCTTGGCCGTCCACATGATCAGATTGGGTCTCATGTCGCGTTCTCAGCGCAAGCTCAACGATGAATCCCGTCATCCCGAAACCAATCACAATCGCTGTGAGCACTAAAGCCTGGGGAATAGGATCCGCGTAAGACAAAGCCTGCTCAGCAATCACGGGAGGACGACCAGACACCAAACGGCCCATGGCAAAGATGAACAGATTGACGGCGTAACCCAAGAGTGACAGGCCGAGTACCACTGAAAATGTACGGCCACGCAAAATCAAATAAATGCCACATGCCGTCACAATACCCAGTGCGGTAGACAGTAATAGTTCCATTATTGAGCCACTCCTGCAACAGGACCAGGACGTTGACTCGCCCCGGACAAGGCCGAAATTGTCAGCAGCGTTGAGCCGACCACAGTCAAAAATACGCCCAAATCAAAAGCAGCCGCACTCGCTAGCGGTACCTCTCCGATGAAGGGCAATACGGGATGGCCGAAAGTGCTCGTTAAAAATGCCGAACCAAAAATAAAACTTCCCAAGCCCGTGAGCCCGGCAATCAAGACCCCGCTTCCAATGACCTTGGGAAACTCGATACGCAGTGTTTTTGACGTCGCCAACAAACCTCCCGCCATGTACTGCATGACCAGTGCGACAGAGGTAATGAGACCGGCGATGAAACCGCCACCAGGTAAATTGTGTCCTCGCAAGAAAATGTAGACACTGACTAGCAAGGCAAACGGCAGCAAAATACGTGCGGCAACAGAAAGCATCACGGAATTGAGCACAGCGGGCGAGAGCTTACGCTCCATACTCAAGCCGTCCATTAAGCTCAAGGCACCAATCGCGGCGATCCCCAACACCGTAATTTCACCAAACGTATCAAAACCACGGAAGTCGACCAAGATCACGTTGACGACGTTGGAGCCGCCTCCCCGCCCAACGCTTTCAGCCAAGTAGTACCAAGCAATCGACTCGAGCGGTCGTGTCAAGACAGCCCACATCAACGCCGTCACACCAGCCCCCGCCAAAACGGATAAAAGAATATCGCGACTACGACGCGACAAACTTGACTCTTTGGGACCCGTCAACGGCAATAAAGCCAGCGCCATCAACATCAGCGCGGTACTTACCACCTCGACCGCAAGCTGGGTCAGCGCTAAATCAGGCGCTGAAAAATAAGCAAAAGTCAGCGCGGTCGCCAAACCCACGACACCGACCAAGATCACGGCCACCAAGCGTTGGCGATGAAATACCGCTGTCGCGAGAGCACCCACCACGCCCAACGCCCAGACAACAACAGCTAAGGGACTGGCATCCGTCAACGGCGCATCACCCGTGCTGTAGCCAAACTGCATAAATGGCCACGCACCGAGGGCAATGACGCTCGCGATCAAGAGCGCTAAATAACGTTGCAAAGAACCGTTTTGCAAACGTAAGGTCAGACTCCGTGCAAAAGCGAGTAAAGATTCAATCGTATGAACAAAAATCCTATTTGCATTGAACTCTTTAGGTGATATCAGATGCAAGTTAAAGCGATTTTGTAATAACCAGAATACGACCACGCCACCAAAGAGCGCAATCACGCTCATCAGCAAGGGCATGTTAAAGCCATGCCAGATCGAAATCGTGTAAGAGGGAATCGGCCCGCCAAACACATCTACGGCAGCCAGAAAGACGATAGGAGCCACCGTCAGCGCAGGCAGCACACCAATCACGATGCAAAGAACAACCAGTAGCTCTACCGGCACTTTCATGAAGCGAGGAGGCTCGTGAGGTGTATTAGGTAGATCCGTCGCTGTACCATTAAAGAAAACGTTGTGGACAAATCGCGCGGAGTACGCGACGCTGCATATTCCACCAAAAGTCACGACCCAGGGCGCCACCTCACCGAACCAACCGAGATGAGACAGCGCGAGGGACTCGACAAAAAACATTTCTTTGGACAAGAAACCATTGAACAAGGGCACACCTGCCATCGAAGCTGCTGCGACCATGGCCAACGTGGCGGTATAAGGCATGAATTTAAACAGGCCCCTTAAACGACGCATGTCCCGCGTTCCGCATTCGTGATCAATAATGCCAGCGACCATAAATAACGAGGCTTTGAAGGTCGCGTGATTAATAATGTGAAAGACCGCTGCCACAGCGGAAAGCGGCGAACTCAACCCAATCAAAAAGATAATCAACCCCAGATGGCTAATCGTCGAATACGCCAACAGACCCTTAATATCATGCTTGAAGATCGCAACATAGGCTGCAAAGGCCATCGTCGTCAGCCCCACGACCGAGACGATGATTTCAAAGTCGTAGTTTCCTCCCAGCACGGGATACAAACGCGCCAGCATAAACACACCCGCTTTAACCATAGTCGCGGAGTGCAAATAGGCCGAGACTGGCGTGGGGGCAGCCATCGCCTGGGGGAGCCAAAAATGAAAGGGGAACTGTGCCGATTTCGTAAAAACACCGAGCAAAATGAGAAGCAAAATCGGTAAATACAGAGGACTTGCCTGAACGAGGTCGCGCGCCGCAAAAATCTGCGTGAGTTCGTAGCTTCCCGCCACGTGACCCAGCAAAAGAAAGCCCGCCAACATCGCTAGTCCACCACCACCCGTGACGGTCAGCGCCATCCGAGCACCCCGGCGCGACTCGGACTTGTGATTCCAATAGCCAATCAGCAAAAATGACGACAGGCTGGTGAGCTCCCAGAAAACAAAGGTCAGCAAAATATTTTCAGTCAGGACGATACCCAGCATCGCTGCCATGAACAGCATGAGCAAGGCATAAAACTTTCCTATCGAATCAGTCTCGGCCAAATAATATTTAGCATAAAGAATGATCAGCAAGCCAATACACAAAATCAGGAGCGTAAACAGATAGCCTAGGCCATCGAGTCGGAAAGCGAAATTAATCCCGAGCTCGGGCATCCACGGAATGCTGGTGACTATTTTTTGACCGCTAAAGATGGCATCACTAAAACCCAGTAGTAACCCTAGGCTAGCAAACGTCACGGCAGCGACCGCTAAGGCGGAGGCTAAACGGCTCACCCTCGCAGCGAGAAGTGCCACCGTTGTCCCGGCAAGCAGTGGTAACAGAATAATCGTCAGTAGTGTCATAACATTAATGTCACAGTTGTGGCGTTGCATGTGAATCGACAAGCAGCCATCATGCCCTCATGAGCATCCCTACGTGCAGGCTCGCCTTCTGCGCTCTGCATGATAACAAAGTCTTCACCTCTGAGCTTATTTAGCCACGTTCTTTAGATTGACAAGGCACGAGATCATTGATGTCTAAGCAACTGCGAATGCTCAGTCAAACATCACCTTTCCAGAAACGTC
The DNA here is from genome assembly GCA_044357955.1 of Burkholderiaceae bacterium. Classification (GTDB taxonomy): domain Bacteria; phylum Pseudomonadota; class Gammaproteobacteria; order Burkholderiales; family Burkholderiaceae_B; genus Zwartia. Next base: position 4,424 of record JBIKOQ010000099.1, read on the forward strand.
AATCGTGACCTGCACTAGATTCGGCTCAAAAGAAAATTTGATCCTATCCGCTGCAGGCGCCGACATCGGTGCGGCACTGCGCATCAATATCGGCCCCGAACTCGAGCCCCCAGGACTACCGAAGTCAAGACTGAGGATCTTGTAAGCTTTAAATCCAAACGCCAATGCAGCAGCCTGTGCGCGATCACGAAACGCCTGCGCAACCTCAGTCAATAACTGTTTTTCTTCTTGTCTGCGCTTGTTTGCCGAAAGGGAAAACTGTATCGACGAAACAGCAAGTGCTGTTCCTAAAATACCCGCTGCTCTTTCAGCCTGAGGTAAATCGCTCGCGGTCAACACCAACTCGGCGCGCCCTTGCCAGCCGTCCGTCTTTCCCTCTTTGTTATAGGATGCTGAGGTCCGAAAGCTGCCATTCGAGAGCTTAAAACCCGTTAAATCTTTGACCAACGCCCTCGCCTGCTCAAGGGCCTGAGCTAACGCACGGTTGACTTCCGAGGCAGAACTGCCCTTTATTTCGTGGGAAAAAACGATCCGGATTTCGTCCTGCATAACCTGTTGGCTAGCGGTGGCTTGCAGGGATGCCGTCACGGCACTTGTCCCCTGCGATGCGCTCAATCCCGTCGACATGACCAGGGTCAAAAAAGATAAAACAATCAAGTATGCGGATTTCATCATTTATCTGCCATACCAGTCTTGCACAGCCGCAACATAACGCTCGACACCCTCGGAGACGCTTGCGGCCTGGAGTGCACCGTAAGACAAGCGTTGATAATTTGCCTCTTGCGTATTGGTCAGACCAAAAGCAAAGCCGGGAATGGAGACCACCTTGTGCTTTTGCGCCATGGCGCGATTAAACGCGAGCGGATCCTGCTCACCCTTGAGTCCTGGCATTTTCATCAGGACATAAAAAGCGCCCTGCGTTTTGGGAAACTGCACTAAATCACCGAGCTGACTCAGCGCTGCGTACACATTTTCTCGGACAGCAGCAAGCGCCTCTATCTTGGGCGCCACCCACGCACGACCATATTTCAATACCTGTAGCGCCAACAATTGTGAGGGCACGGGTGCGCAAATCAGATTCGTGTCCTGAACTTTGTTCATGGCATCAAACAAATCCGCGGGGAAAACGACATATCCGAGACGCCAACTCGCCATGCCATAGTTTTTAGACATGGAGTAAAACGAAAAGGTATGCCGACTGGCTCCGGGCAAAGACGCTGGCGAAAAATGCCTCGATCCATCGTAGGTAAAGTACTCGTACGCCTCATCGCTAAAATGGTAAATCCCATTATCAGCACAGAGCTTGTTGACAGCGGTCAAGGATGCCTCGGAGTACACAGCTCCCGTCGGGTTGTTGGGCGAAACTGTAATAATGGCACGGGTTCGCGGTGTAATGGCAGCCGCCAGCGCCTCGACATCGAGACTCCAATCCTCATTGACGGGGACCGTCACGGGCACACAACCACACATCCTGATCGCCATTTCCTGATTAAAGTAAAACGGCATCGGCAAAATAAATTCGTCACCTGGGTC
>JBIKOQ010000224.1:0-3901 GCA_044357955.1 Burkholderiaceae bacterium
TCTGGCGTCAGGACCTCGGCGCTGGCGCCCCAGGCGATCACCTCGCGGGCGAGTAATAAGGTCTGTGGAAAATATTCACGCACCATGTCGATATCGTGCAGCACAGCGATCACCGTACGTGCTTGACGATGCCAGTTGAGTACCACGCCTAATAAGTCCTCGGCCGTGCGGGTGTCCAGCGCATTAAAAGGCTCGTCAAGCAAAATAATTTGGGCATCTTGCATGAGAAGCCTGGCAAACAAGACACGTTGCAGTTGACCGACGGAAAGCTCGCCGATGTAACGTCGCTCAAACCCGATTAAACCCACTGCCGCGAGGACTTCCGAAGCGCGTGCACGGATCTGAGCTGAGACGGGGCGAAAACTCCCTAATTCGCGCCAAGCACCGAGCGCGACGACATCCAACACACGAACCGGAAACTCGCGATCAATGGCGGATTGCTGAGGTAAATAAGCAAGCTTGGAGGCACGAGCTTGGGTGGTTTGAATCGCAGGCGCAAAGTCGATTGTCCCATCTGTACCGGCCTTTTGACCGGATAAAGCAGCGAGCAAGGTGCTTTTACCTGCCCCGTTCGGTCCAACAATCGCTGTCAAAGATCCTGCTTCGAAAGCACCACTCAGGTGATGCACAGCCGGGTGCCCTTGATAGGCAAGCGTCAAATTACGAATTTCGATCGCCTTGGTACTCGAATTGAATGCGTGGGTGTCATTCATATGTTTACAACGCCCAGAAAACAACCGACCATAAGCCCGCGAGTGCGACGCCTGTCCAGAGCAGTCGCTGGAACACGCCAATCAAAACGGGGCTTTTAAGGTCAGCCACCTGCTCAGAGGGATGTCCACTTCCTATATCATGAGAATGATCATGCCCATGCGCATGTCCATGACCATGTCCGTGCGCGTGGGAGTGGTGATGCTGAGGCGACTGCGGCGAAGGGGAGTCGGAAGACATGCAAGGCTCGTAAACAGGTGTAAATTGAGGGTTGTATTCAACAATTAGCAATGATAATGATAATACACTATCATTAGGTATCATGGAACGCTCTACTCGTCAACGCTCAGCAATTAAAGAAGCCATGCAAAATGCGGGGCGACCCCTGCTTGCTCAGGAGGTCCTAGACCTTGCTGGGCAAACTGTGCCCGGCCTTGGTATCGCGACGGTTTATCGGAATCTCAAAGCCATGGTCGAGGATGGCACACTGCGTCAAGTCGTGTTACCAGGTGAAAATCCTAGATTTGAGCTCGGCAATCACGGGCATCATCATCACTTTCAGTGCAATCAATGCCAGAAGGTGTTTGACATACATTCCTGCCCATCCAATCTTGCAACGCTGGCACCCAAAGGGTTCAGGGTCGAAGACCATGATCTGACGCTCTACGGGCGCTGCAAAGACTGCTGATGAATGATCAGTCTAATTGCCGGTCGTTCCCGTGCTAAGTGCGGCACTGAGCAGTAGCAACCCCAGTGCCAAAACCGCCACAGAAGCCAATGCCTGCAGTATCAGCATGAGGGCCTTTTGCCAACGTTGCTGAGAGGCACTGTCAGACCGGACAATCGCCTGACTCATCCAAAGAGATGAACAGGCTAACGCAGCCACGGTTAATCCCGTGCCTAAGCCCATCGCGAGCGCAGCTGCAATCCCTGCGATGAAAAAACCCTGCGCCAAAGAAAACACCAAGACAAAAATCGCTCCCGTACAAGGTCGAAGTCCAACGGCCAAAATCGCTGAAGTCGCTTTGGACCAGTTCATTGGACCTGAGATCAAGGCAGGATCTGGCATATGCACATGGCCACAGTTTTCATCATGGACGTGTGTGTGATGATGCGTGTGGTGATGTGTGTGTGGATGATGTGCATGATCGTGATTGCAAGCATGCCCCCCATGCGAATGCTGCGCATGAGTGTGCTGCGTATTGACCGCTTGTGCAGACATCCGATCCCGTAGTGAACTCAGCACGGGCTGAAGGATATGTTTGAAAACGAGCCAAACACCTAACGCCACCATCAATGCGTAAGAAGCGAGTTCAAGCCACCACGTCGCCCGGTTCATCGCAACACCAGAGACCTGCAAGACACCCGCGGCAACAGCAACCAAAGCAATCGCCACCAGCGCCTGAAGAAAGGCAGAAAGCATCGCGAGTAAGGCACCGTTACGAATAGTTTCCTTGTTTGCCAAGACATACGCTGTCAAGACAGCCTTTCCGTGACCGGGTCCCAAGGCATGAAAAACACCATAGCCAAACGAGAGCCCAAGCAAAAGCCAGGCCGCCCAACCATCTTGTTTCCATGCGCGCACAGCGCCCGTCAGTTGGCGATAAAACTGTCCTTGCCATGCGGCCATCTGGCCCGTGAACTCAGCAAACCAGCCCAAGGTCGGAACGCTCAATCGTTGCTCTGGCGTCGCAAAGGGGTGAGCGGACTGCGCAACGGCTAAGTCAAAAAATCCGAAGACTAAAAGGAGTGCGGCAAGAAATAGAAAGCGCATGCGCAAATTGATCATGTTTTCTAGGCTCAAGGACACTTCACCGTAAATTGATGAGAAAGTTGACGAACGGCTTCGCGTAAATTTTCTGGTAACTCTTTTTGAGTTGGAGGAATAGACCACAACAAGCGTTCGGTCTTGGGGTCAAGAGGCCTAGGTGGCATGTAGCCAAATTTGCATTGCGCAGGCGCATCAATACCTTTGAACGCACGCGACCCACTCTTGTATTCAAATGCAACAAAATAACTGGGATCCTGGATGTCGACCTCGAGTCCTTTTGCGTCGAGCTTGACGGGGGACTCAAGCGGCAACTCAAAAGACAAGACCAGCTGACTGGATTTAGGATCCCAGGTCGAACGCGCATTGAGAGGTGCACCAAAAGCAAGCGGCTTTCCGCCCAGCGTGATTTTTGTAAAGAAGTGCGACTCAGGATCCGCTAACGCGTTCATCCACTCCCCAGTGATCTTATCAAGCTCTGCACTGGGCACTTGACCAGACTTGTCGCGCGGCATGCCTTGCAACGCGTAGGTAGAGAAAAGCTCGTCAAAGAGCCATGACTGACGAACAGCAGATGCATTTCCCTGACTATTAAAGACAAGCTCAATCCCGCCCTCAATCCAGATATGCGGGTGCGCTTGCGCAACAGGAATCATCAGGCATTGCGAAATCGCTAGCACCCACCCGGCACAGATTTTTCTAAATATCTTCATGTTCTCTATCTTAAACCTGTTGGACGTTGATCTGTTAATACATCAGACAGAACGGCGCGCAGCCGCTAATAAGCCAAACAGTTCCGAGGTATCGTTTGAGGTGTCCAACTGCTCGGTCAACGCGATGACTCGATCAATCTCTTGCGTCGACAAGCACGAGGCCACGACATTACGGAATTTGTAGACCACTTCTTCATGCGAGAGGGGATTTTCAGGACTACCGCGACGATTCAAGATTTCGTGTTTGAATTGTCGTCCATCATAGGTCTTGACCATCACCCGAGCCGCATGTCGAAAAGCGGGACCCATCGCCTCGATGCCAGGATCTATACGCGCATGGATTCGTTTGATGAAATCCATGATCTTTGGGTCTGCGAGTCTGTCCTCGGCGTATTGGGAGACAAAGGCCATGCCATCAAAGCCAATCACGGCAATGCCGTAAAACAAATTCATCTGTGCCGCAGTCACGCCTTGCGCTTTGTATTCCCACGCGCAATGTGTGAAGGTCATCGGACTCATCCCGATATCGACTTCGGACACTTCATCAGGTGTCAAACCGTGCTCGCGCAACAAATATGCAAACGCATCCAGTGCAGAATGGATGCTGGTCACGCAGGCATGGGGTTTGTAGCCCACCTTGGCAGTCTCCCAAACCTGACCCAGATCTTCGGTGAGCCTCACTGCATTGGGTGTATTGGAATAGGAGCTT
>JBIKOQ010000101.1:0-5905 GCA_044357955.1 Burkholderiaceae bacterium
GGCGGGAATCAACGGCTTGTTATAGGAAGGATTCAGGTCAATAAACTCGTCTCTGGAAATCCCTGCTAATTGAGTCACGACACTGATATCTATAGCGTGCTTGACTTCTATTTTCTCAAAATAGGGCTTGTTTAATATATCTGGTAATACGATCTTGTATGCGATCGGATCTTCGATTATTTTTCTCAAGGCAAGCAGCTTAGGTACAAATATCATCGTTTCAACTGGCATACTCAAACTAAGATAGTTTGTTGGGAGCTTTCTGCGCTGATTATTTGCGATGGCCTGGCTCATATTGCCTGGGCCCCAGTTATAGGCTGCTAAAGCGAGATGCCAATCTCCGAATTTATTGTGGAGCTCTTGCATTAAATCTAGAGCCGCCTGCGTCGAACGCACAATGTCTCGGCGTTCATCTAAAAATGGAGTTTGGGCTAAATTGAGATGTCTTGCAGCCACAGGCATCAAGCCCCACAAGCCAGCAGGATTGAGACCTTTTCCCCGACGAATATTGAAGCTGCTTTCCAAGAAAGGCAGAAGCGCGATCTCAGTCGGCATGTTCCTTTTCTTGACTTCTTCTAGGACATAATACAAATACGGTCTGGAGAGCTCAAGTGAGTCCTGAAGATGCGTACCGCTCGCAGAGTAGAACTTGATTTGACGCTCAACCATAGGTGAAGCAAGCGGAGCCAACGTAAACCCTTCTTTCATGGGCACCCAAATACTGACAGCCTGGCGTTGAGTCCGCGCGAGCTCCTCTGCATCCAAATCGTTTGCTGCGGAGTGACTGACATAGGCACAACCAGACATCACGACACAAAGGAGGCATAGGGCCGACAACCATGCCTTGGTAGAAAGTCCATACATGAGTTCAGCCCTTATTCAAGCTGAAAGACGCTCCCTAAGATTAACGTCTAACGGTAAAATCCTAACATTCTAGCCAATCGCGACTAACAATGCATTCCGTAGAGCGTTCCGTTTTGGTGCTGCACAGTGCCAGTCAAATGTTTGACCTCGTAGCAGATGTTGAAAAATATCCTCAATTCATGCCCTGGTGTGGCGGAGCCACGGTATCTGCCCATGATGCGCATGGCATGCAGGCCTCCATTACTATTTCATTTGCAGGCCTCAAGCAAACCTTTACGACCCGTAACAAGCATCAGTATCCAAGTTGCATCGAACTCGAACTGGTGGATGGGCCATTTTCTGCGCTGACGGGAAAATGGGAGTTCATTTCTTTATCACAAGACGCCTGTAAGGTCTTGTTTACATTGAATTATCAGTTCTCTAATCGTACGCTTGAAACCTTGGTGGGCCCCATTTTTAACCGTATTGCCTCGAGCTTCATCGATTCTTTTACGCAACGTGCTCAAGTTTGTTACGGCGAATGAGCGAGACAGAGACTCCAATGATGAACACCGTCACGATCCAAATCATGGTGGTGACGATGCATGAGGACAAGCTTTGGCAACGTTCATTGACCTTGCCAACTGGCGCCACGATTGAACACTCCCTGCGCATTTCAGGCTATTTACGTGACTTCCCATCCAGATCGATCGAACAGCTCAGCGTCGGTGTTTTTGGTAAACATTTGCCGCTTCATCACCCGCTCGAGGATCATGATCGGGTAGAAATATACGCGCCTTTGCGCGTAGACCCCAAAATTGCCCGAAGACGGCGTGCTGCGCATCGTGAAAAAGTTAGAAATATTAAAAAGAAAATGCCTGTCAATGACCTGACTCAATCATTTTTTCTTTAGCAGACCATGTAGTTTCAGACAAACGTGAGGAGATAAGGATGGACATAGAACTCAACGAAGAACAGATCGCCTTTGTCCAAGTTGCTAAAGATTTTGCCGCCGGCGTGTTTGCTCCACACGCTGCGCTTTGGGACGAAAAAGAGATTTTTCCGCGTGATGCATTTAGCCAAGCGGGCGCACTTGGTTTTTGTGGCCTCTACGCCTCAACAGAAATAGGCGGGCTCGGGCTCTCACGTCTAGATGCAAGTCTTGTCTTTGAAGAAATGGCAGCTATTGATCCCTCAACGACAGCCTTTTTGACGATCCACAATATGGCAACGTGGATGGTGGGGCAGTGGGGCAGTCAAGCGCTGCGTCAAGCCTGGGGGCCTGCCTTATCCGTGGGCGAAAAACTCGCCTCTTATTGCCTCACTGAGCCCGGTGCTGGCTCAGATGCCGCTTCTTTACGTACCTCAGCCAAGCTTGAACAAGGACAATACGTCCTCAATGGCGCCAAAGCTTTTATCTCCGGTGCAGGTGAAACCGATCTCCTCATTGTCATGGCGCGTACCGGTGCTGCGGGTGCAAGTGGCATTTCAGCGTTTGCTGTTCCGAGCAACTCTCCTGGCATTACCTACGGACGCAAAGAGCGCAAAATGGGTTGGAATAGCCAAAGCACACGATCCGTCACCTTTGAAAACGTCCATGTTCCGTGTGAGAATCTTCTGGGACTAGAGGGCGAGGGCTTCAAAATTGCGATGCGAGGTCTCGATGGAGGTCGGATCAATATTGCGACCTGTTCAGTCGGTGCCGCGCAAGGAGCGATCGATACAGCCCGTCATTACATGCAACATCGCAAGCAATTCAATCAACCTCTCACAAGCTTTCAGGCGCTGCAATTTAAATTTGCGGACATGGTGACCAACACCGTTGCAGCCCGACAAATGGTGAGGCTTGCGGCGTGCAAACTCGATGCGGGCGCCACCGATGCGTCAAGCTACTGTGCCATGGCAAAACGTTTTGCGACAGACGCCGGCTTTAATGTTTGCCTGGATGCCCAACAATTATTGGGTGGCTATGGCTACCTTAAGGACTACCCAATCGAGAGACTGGTGCGCGATACACGTGTGCACCAGATCCTAGAAGGCACCAACGAGATTATGCGCATCATTATTGCGCGCCATTGCCTAGAAAAGAATGGAGAATTGAAATGACAACAGGCTCACAAGATTTAGTGATCGTTGAGGAACTCAGGTGTGTTGGAGACTGCAACATTGGTATTGCACAACTGAATGCGCCTAAAACACTCAATGGTCTTTCCTTGGAGATGACGCGGCAACTGAGTCACCAATTAGAAACTTGGGCACGAGATCCAAACATTGCACTCGTCATCCTCAAAGGCACCGGTGATAAGGCCTTCTGCGCGGGGGGGGATCTGCACTCCTTGCATCACAGTATGAAAGAAAACGTCTCAGGTCATCCCCTCGACAACCATTATGCCGCGACTTTTTTCGCTGAAGAGTATGCGCTCGACTATCGGATTCACACCTTCCCCAAACCCATTTTGGTATGGGGAGACGGCATTGTGATGGGAGGAGGAATGGGGCTCATGATGGGTGCGAGCCATCGCGTTGTCACGGAGACCACGCGCATGGCGATGCCAGAAATTTCGATTGGTTTATTTCCAGATGTGGGCGGAACGTGGCTTCTGAATCGGATTCCTGGTCGTGCGGGTTTATTTCTTGGACTGACGGGCGCTCAACTCGGTGCCAACGATGCTCTTTTTGCTGGCATGGCCGATTATCACCTACGACGTGACTCACTCAACACACTGATAGAAACACTTTGCGCTGAAACTTGGGAACCTGTGGCTGAGTTGAGCGATGCCGCACTCTCAGAGGATCAAAAAAAATCCCTCTCGCGCAATCATGATCGTCTGCATCTTTTAATCTTGCAACACGCCTGTGCGCCTGATCCCTCGATCAAGCCTTTGCAAGAACATTTCGCACTGATTCGTCAATGTTGTGGTGGAACAGATCTCAACAGAATTGCACATAACATTTTGCAGCTCGCGGATCATCAAGATCCATGGCTTCAGCGTGCCGCGAAAACATTCGCGGCGGGCTCTCCGGGCTCAGCGCGTCTAACCTTTGCTTTGCTTGAGCACAACCAATTACTCTCGTTAGCTGATGTTTATCGCGTGGAGTGGCTGGCAGGGCTGATGGCTGCTGCACATGGCGACTTTGCTGAAGGCATTCGCGCATTACTGATCGATAAAGACAAACAACCAAAATGGGATCCTCCAACGCTTGCGCAAGCCGATGAGGACTGGGTTAAAAAATTCTTTTCACTTCCTTTCCCTTCTGAACAACATCCTTTGCATCGCCTTGGAGACACAACATGAGCAAAATTGCATTTATCGGTTTGGGCAATATGGGCGGTCCGATGGCCTCTAACTTGTTAAAAGCTGGCCATCAAGTCACCGTCTTTGATCTGGTGGCGAAATCTGTACAGACCTTGACAGAGCAGGGTGCTCATGGCGCCACGTCGGCCGCTCAAGCCGTCGAAAATGCCGAGTTTGTCATCACCATGCTGCCAGCAAGCAAACATGTCGAGAGTCTATATCTTGGTGATAACGGATTGCTCAAGCACTGTCCACCCACAGCGTTAGTGATCGATTGCAGTACGATTGCCGCCGACAGCGCGCGTCGAGTCGCGCATGCCGCCTCTGAGCTTGGGCTGAGAATGATTGACGCACCTGTTTCCGGTGGAACGGGAGGAGCGATCGCCGGAACACTCACGTTTATCGTTGGAGGCAATGCTGAGGATCTCGCTCGAGCGCGCCCCCTGCTCGAAAAAATGGGTAAAAACATTTTCCACGCTGGCGCGGCGGGTGCAGGTCAAGTCGCCAAAATTGCAAACAATATGCTGCTTGGCATCGCCATGGCGGGGACCGCTGAGGCGCTTGCACTGGGCGTTGCAAACGGCCTGGACCCAAAGGTTCTTTCGGAAATTATTACCAAAAGTTCAGGGTGTAACTGGTCAATCGAAAAATACAATCCTTGGCCTGGCGTGCTGGAAAACGTGCCGGCTGCGAAAGGCTACGCAGGTGGGTTTGGGGTGGACTTGATGCTCAAAGACCTTGGGCTTGCTTCAGAAGCCGCGATCAGTACAGGCTCGGTGATCGCGCTAGGCGAGTTGGCTCGAAATCTCTTCGCCTTGCATAGCAGCCAAGGCCATGGTCAGCTAGATTTTTCCAGCATCGTTAATCTCATCAAACGCGAAGACTGAGAGCAACCATACACCTCAAGACCCGGATGCTGATTCTCGGGTCGGATAGGGCAGTGCAACGGTTTCTATGACAGGACCATTGGGCGCAGAAGCTCTCAGCTGTTGTCGGTCATAGGCATCGAATGTTGTTTCGAAGAGCACCCACTGCGTGGTTGCGGAGCCCGTGTCGAGCTTCGCAACATTAATCAAGCGACCGCATGCTTGGTCGCTATCACTGGCTTCAAAAATATCCGACCCTGGCAAAAGTGCAAGATCCGTATCGGCAGTCACCTTACCTAAGGCCATGCGTTTTTTGACGGTACCGCGATAGTGGCTGCGCGCCACAATCTCTTGACCCGGATAACAGCCTTTAGTAAAACTCACACCCTCAATCAGCTCGAGGTTGAGTGTCTGAGGGATAAAAAGGTCCTGCGTCAGCGACTCAATCCAGGGAAAACCTGACTGTATGTCCTGAGCCTCCCATTGCGCCGTTGACCCTTGTGTCCAATTTAGAACAAGCTTGTCGCAGGCGACTTGATGTTCTGGTCCAGCTATCCACCACCAACGGCTGACGCGAGCCGCCTCCGTGGATGCGCGTATACGCTCAGGGACAGCGATCCAAGTACCCGTTGAAGTATGAAAAGTTTCCCACGCATTGAGTGGCAAGGGATGCCCGAGAGCGGTCGATAAGTAAGGAATCTCTGCGTGTGAGGCCGCCACTCCGACGACCTCGAGTTCGGCCTGTTTTATAACAACCTTAGAACGCATCACAAACATCGACAAGCGCTTTAAAACACTCGCCAGAATATCTTGGCGCATCAAGCCACGTACAAGAGGCACCTCATCGGGGCTGGGTGCTTGCCCAAGCACCATGGTCGAAAGCAACCGGCCTTGCGCCGT